>CAZZGV010000242.1:0-2802 GCA_964654255.1 uncultured Legionella sp.
ACGCCACTTCACGCGCTTTTTTCTCATCAGGAACAACGATAACGTCATCCCCTGCATGTGGAATCGCTGACAAACCTAGGACCTCAACCGGCATAGAGGGGCCGGCACTGTCAACAGCGTCTCCGTTATCGCCAACTAATGCTCGAATTCGCCCATACTGGAGACCAGCTAAAATAATATCGCCTTTTCGTAAGGTACCACTTTGCACCAAAATAGTTGCTACAGGACCACGGCCTTTGTCTAATCTAGATTCAATAACAACACCCTTTGCAGCACCATCAGTATGAGCGGTGAGCTCCAATACTTCAGATTGCAACAACACGGCATCTAATAATTCATCAATACCGGCGCCAGTCTTCGCGGAGATATTGACGAACATCGTATCACCACCCCACGGCTCAGGAATGACTTCATACCCTGATAATTCATTCATAACTCGCTCAGGATCAGCTCCTGGCTTGTCCATATTATTGATAGCAACAATAACAGGAACCTTTGCTGCTTTGGCATGTTGCACCGCTTCTAGCGTTTGTGGTTTAACACCATCGTCAGCCGCCACAATCAAAATAACAATGTCGGTTGCTTGAGCGCCTCGAGCACGCATGGCGGTAAACGCAGCATGTCCAGGTGTATCTAAAAATGTAATATCGCCTTTAGGTGTACTAACATGGTATGCACCAATATGCTGTGTAATGCCACCCGCTTCGCCAGCAGCTACTTTTGTGCGACGGATATAATCTAAGAGAGATGTTTTCCCGTGATCAACATGGCCCATGATAGTAACAACAGGCGCACGTGAGGCAGTATTACTACCTTTGCTTATTGTATGCCCTAGCGTGTCTTCAATCGCGTCTTCTTTGAGTTGGCGAGCAACATGCCCCATTTCTTCAACGACAATAATAGCCGTTTCTTGGTCAATCACTTGATTGATAGTTGCTAATGCACCGAGGCCCATCATAACCTTGATAACTTCAGCAGCTTTTACTGACATACGTTTTGCAAGTTCAGCTACTGTGATTGTCTCAGGTATCATAACTTCACGCACAACAGGTGCTGTTGGCATTGCAAAACCATGCGTTAAGGACTCTTCCGCTTCACGGTATTTATCCGATTTCTCGTTTCTACGTTTTTTATTTTTATTGCGCTTATTATGACTATCAAACTCACTCTCTTCACGAATAGCGGGTTGATATTTTGTCTTTTTCTTGCCCTTTTTAAAATCGGATTTCACGCTTTCTGGTTCGTCTAGAACTGGAGACTTTTTCTTTACATGTTTGTCCGCTTTATTTTCTTCAGCAGGCACTGTTTCAATTTTTATATCCGCAGCAGCTACCTCTGGTACAAGCACTTCAATTTCAGAAGAAGCGACGATAACCTCGTCAACAACAGCTGGCTCTTCAATATCAGCATCTGCAGTTGTTACCTCTGTATCTACAGTTTCAATCACTTGGTCAAGTGATGCAATAGACAACGACTCGTCATCTGCCTCAAGCACGTCTTCTTTTGTTTCTTGTTCAACAGGTTCATCTAATAGTTCGGCGCGCTTCACATAAGTTCGTTTTTTACGAACTTCTATATTAACGGTTTTGCCACTATGCGCATCATGGCCTAATGTCACTTGAGAAACACTTTTTCGTCTTAAGGTAATCCGCTCAGGAGTAACCTTCGTATCAGAGCCAGTGCCACTTTTTAAATAATTTAACAGTATGCGCTTTTGTTCTTCATTAACAATCTGTTGATCATCAATAATCGACAATCCAGCTTCCTGTAACTGGTTCAATAAACGCTCAACAGGGATACCAACTACCTGAGCCAATTGTTTAACCGTCACATCCGCCATAATTTAATCCCCTTTCGGTTGCTAAACAACCGTTATTCTCATGCTGTAGTTGGGCTGAGCCTATAAAAGCCCAATGATAATGCCACATAGTACATCGATTAATACGCTTCGCAAATTCGAACTATTAAGGCGGTGTTTTAAATGCGCTCTTTTAGAAACTTTTAGCTGCTATAAGTGCGTTTTTAAAATACCCCCTCAATATAAAACCTATTTCTGCTCATCAGTACGGAACCATGGCTCACGTGCTTTCATAATAAGAGCACCTGCTTGTTCTTGAGTCATTCCTTTGATCGTAAGCAGTTCATCAACTGACTGCTCTGCTAAATCGTCCATTGTGCTGATACCAATTGCTGATAACTGCTCCGCAAGTTCTTTTGTCATACCGTCCATAGTAAGAAGCGTTTCATCAGGAACGCCTTGTCCCGATGATAATGCTTGTGCTAACAATGTATCATTTGCACGGTTACGTAATTCTTCTACAATTTCTTCGTCAAATTCTTCAATTGCAAGTAGTTCTTCTTTAGGCACATAAGCTACTTCTTCCAGCGAAGAAAAACCATTCGCCACTAAAAGCTGTGCTATTTCTTCATCGATACCTAGTGCGGACGTAAACAACGTAAGGGTTTTTGTTGACTCTTCCTGACTTTTACCTTCAAAATCTTCAATAGTCATTACGTTAAGCGTCCAACCAGTCAGTTGACTAGCTAATCGAACATTTTGGCCATTACGCCCAATAGCTTGTGATAGCTGGTCTTTATGAACCGCTAAATCCATTGTATGTGAATCTTCATCCACTACAATCGATGAAATATCTGCGGGAGCCATTGCATTAATTACAAGCTGGGCTGGATTATCGTCCCAAAGAATAATATCTACTCGCTCACCACCTAATTCACTAGAAACAGCTTGCACTCTTGCGCCACGCATACCGACACACGCACCAACAGGATCGATGCGACCAT
>CAZZGV010000243.1:0-2785 GCA_964654255.1 uncultured Legionella sp.
GAATTTCATTTTTAAATTTTAATTCATGAAGATAATAAAGTAATGATTGAGTTCGTCCCACGGCAAAAGAAGGAATGATAAGGGAGCCGCCTCGTTTTACAGTGCGATTAATAATAGCTTTCATTTGGATTAAAGGATCTGTCTTATCATGTATGCGATTACCATAAGTTGATTCAATGACAAAATAATCAGCATATGGAGGCTCTTTTGGTGCAAACATCAATGGATCATCTGGTCGGCCCAGATCACCTGAAAATAATATAGAGGTATCCCCCTGCTCTAGACGAATAAAAGACGCTCCTAAAATATGACCACCATAATAAAATGTTGCATATAGATTTTTATGAATTTGAACGCGCTCCCCAAAGGAAACCACCTGGAAATAATTTAATGAATCTTCTGCTTCTTTTTGCGTATAGAGTGGTAATGCAGGATGATGTTTAGAGTAACCTTTCTTATTTGCATAACGAGCATCCTCTTCATGAAGATGACCACTGTCTGGTAATAAAATACTACATAAATCTTTTGTGGCGGCTGTGCATAAGATTTTTCCACGGAAACCATTTTTTATTAACAAAGGAATATAGCCACTATGATCAATATGAGCATGGGTCAATAATACGTAATGAATTTCTTTAGGGTTAATCGGGAGATTAGCCCAGTTTTGTAACCTCAACTCTTTATACCCTTGGAAAAGGCCACAATCTATCAATAGGTTACTTTTAGTAGTTTGAATAAGATATTTCGAACCCGTAACTGTTTTTGCAGCGCCTAAAAATTGAATTTTCATAAAGGCTCTTGTAGGAAATAATATGTTAATTATAGATTTATTTTTATATTTTTAATGAAAATTGCTCTAAGATTTATACATAAAGCTAATTTTGGAATGGATCTAATTGACAATAAAAAATAAGCTTTCCCTAAAATATTTAGGAATTAACACCTATAAAGAGCCAATTGTTTATATGCGTGCTGATTGCTTTATTTGTAAATCAGAGGGATTTAGCGCTCAAGCCCGAGTTATGGTTACACTCAATCAACGCTCGATTATTGCCACACTCAATATTATTGAAACCGATCTTTTGAAACACAATGAAGCCGGTTTATCTAATTATGCATGGACGCTTTTGTCGGCTAACCAAGGCGATGAAATTATTGTCACACACCCTAAAACATTGGAATCAGTCAATTATATCCGATCCAAAATTTATGGTAACGAATTAAACAAGCTAGAAACAGAATCGATTATCAAGGATGTTGTATCAGGATACTTATCAGATATTCACATTGCCATGTTTATCGCTGCGAGCGGGGGGAACAGATTAAGCAATCACGAAATTCTTCATTTAACTCATGCGATGGTTGATACCGGTCAGAAGATCAATTGGTCAGAGCCATTGATTGTAGATAAACATTGTGTGGGTGGATTATCGGGAAATAGAACCACCCCTATTCTGGTGGCTATCGTGGCAGCCTATGGACTTTTGATTCCTAAAACGTCTTCTCGAGCGATTACATCTCCAGCAGGAACTGCCGATACAATGGAAGTCTTTACTAATGTAACCCATGATATTCTAGACATAAAAAAAATCATTGAAAAAGAACAAGGCTGCATTACTTGGGGTGGCGCTATAGGCCTTAGTCCTGCCGATGATTTACTCATTAGGCTTGCACGCACAATAAACCTGGATAGTATGGGTCAAATGGTTGCATCAATTATCTCAAAAAAAATTGCTGCAGGTTCAACCCATATTGTAATTGATGTCCCTATTGGAACGACTGCCAAAATCAGAACATTGGGGCAAGCAGAACAGCTGAAAACTTTATTACACTTTATAGCAGGTCAATTTGATATAAAAATAAAAGTCATATTTACCGATGGTTCACAACCTGTCGGACGAGGTATTGGGCCAGCTCTTGAAGCACGCGATATATTAGCCGTTCTTCAAAATGAAAAACATGCGCCCGCTGATCTTCGCGAACATGCGCTTATTTTGGCCGGACATTTGATTGACTTTTCCCTTACAAGCAATGCATCCAACGGATTAACAATTGCTAAGAACCTTCTGGATAGTGGAAAGGCACTTAAAAAATTTGAAGCAATATGTAAAGCACAAGGTGGGATGAAAGAAATTCCTATAGCACCTTTTACTCATACAGTGGAATCAAAGTATTCTGGTTTAATTCGAAATATAGATAATCGACATATTGCAACCATTGCTAAATTAGCAGGAGCTCCTGATGCAAAATCGGCAGGAATTGAACTCTTGGCGAGATTAAATTCTAATGTAGAGAAATCTCAAGCTCTTTTTAAAATACATGCAGAAACTAAAGGACAACTCCATTATGCATTGGATTTTTTTAATGAAGGACACGATATTTTCCAAATTGAGGAAAATATCTGACCATTATCATCTGTACAAATACCGAGCTCACAACAGGTGAGATTATTATAGAGAGGCACCACCTTCTCTCATCATTAGCACCACATAAGCCTGAAAAAATTTTATATGCTGCGCGTATGCATTGCCAGGTAGAGAATACCGTGATAAAAAGATAATGGAGATCAAATTGCATACAAGACCACCAATAAGAGTTGCTATATGGTTACGATCATTAGCCAAGCCACAATACACTCACACCGCACAAAAACCAACCAAAATGCCCACTATCAAGATCGTACCAAAAATTATTTTCACTTATTTAGGGACAAACGAAGCATCTTGAGGTGAATAATTTTTCAAATAGGTCAACAAACCTACTTTTTCTTTTTTCTCAGCAGCCT
>CAZZGV010000244.1:0-2780 GCA_964654255.1 uncultured Legionella sp.
AAAAAGTTAGATTACTATAATCTGATTAAAATGCCCCCTTATTTGGGGTAGAGCCTGAAGTTCTTGTTTAAAATCATAAATGGCCGCAATAGCAGGCTGCTGCTCTAAATAACTATTACGCTTGCTCAATCGTGCAGGTGTAAGATTCTCGGGCTTCATTTTAAGAGCGGTGAGTAATCCACGTTGGTATTTGATAGTGGGATCAATTCGATGAAAGGTTTGCATGCAAAGCTGATTCATCAAACGAATCACATGAAATCTAGGTTCTTTCCCATTTGAGGGGAATTACCCCATCAGGTGATTAACAAGATTTTGGCGCACTTCCATCGAAAACAGGAGCCTTTTTCGCCGGTCATAACAGGCACAGGCATTCGCGCACCACCCGCTGACCCAAGATTTCTGATGAATTAATAAAAACAAAAAAAACGGCTGGCAATAGCCGTGTGGCTTGTTATCGGCTTGGGTTTATGAATGAGCGTAAATCGCACAGAAAAATTCCGTCTTACCCGGTGGATCTGGTCAATTTTTCACGCGGCACGGGTTGGATGACGATAAAACGCAGGCAGACGTGGTTGATTGAGACTTGGTTTTGGCGATTTCTTTGATCACGGTACTTTCGGAAATTATGGAATAGGGTGTTTATAATTCCTATACCCACTTAAATACTCTGGGACGTTATTCTTGCACCAATTTATCATTACGTCAATAATAGAAAAATTGGCAATAAAACGTTGTTTCTTATAACATTAATTGAGCAGATCGAGGCGGTCAAAACGGAGTACTGTTATCATGGTTGTCATTTAAATCATACTCGGGTAGCGCAGCTATTTCATCCTGCACAATCAATTTTTCATCGACAATAAAGAGCGGGAAATCTTTAATATTATCATATATACGCCATATGTATTCGCCAATAATACCTAACATCATCATCAGCATGCCGCCAATCATCATCATCATAATCATGAGGGGCGCCCATCCATGAAAAGGCGTCTGATGCGTCACCCACGCATAAATAATCATTAGTGAATATACCATCCCCGAGAAAGAGACTAGGCCGCCAATGCAAGACATTAATCTAATCGGTAAGTACGATGAGTCCACTAAAAAATCGATAACAATTTTAATTTTCTTACTCAAGCTGTAACCTGATTTGCCGACTTTTCGTTGTATTCGTATATAAGGTATAAAAGCTTTGCTAAAGCCCATAGAAAGCAGATATCCCTGCATAAAATTGTGCCGCCCCTTAGAAGAGCAGAGTAATTTGCACACCCGGCGACTCATCAGCCAATAGTCAAATCCCCCACTAGGTAATTCTGAACAGGAAAGTCTCGCTAGGTTATACGCACATTTAGAGAAATAATTCCTAAAAAAACCATCTTTTCTACTTTGCCTGTGACAGATGACAATTTCCGTACCATTTCTCCAATAGGCCACCATTTCACTCATTAGTGAAATAGGGTCTTGCAAATCAGCCGAAATACACATAACAGCATCTCCCTTGGCATGATTCAATCCGGCGAATAGCGCACCCAATTGCCCAAAATTTCGAGAAAGATTGATGAGTGATATTTTCTCTGGATAACAACGCTTAAGACGTAATAATTCTTCCCAAGAATTATCTTGAGATCCATCGTTAACAAATAAAATTTCAATATCAAAATCACTAAAGCAGGCTTTATGCACCTCTATTATTTGACGGCAAGTTTCATCAAGTGTTTGCTGATTATTATATACTGGCACAACAACTGAAATTGTCTTTGACATGGCACTCAGCCGTTTAAAAGTTTGGCTTAAAGATAACTGCTTTAGCAGTCACAAAATTAAATAATATAACACAAGGAATCGTCATAATGGAGGCTAGAATGGGGCCCACATGGAAACTATTAATCAGAAAACTTAACATCAGCATGTTGACAATCAAGCTTAACACATTGGCGCCAACAAATAATAAAAATTCCTTGTACTGATAGGCACTATTGAAGACGTAACGCGCACTAAGTATAAATGAAACAACTACTCCAACAACCCAAGCCATGCTGTTGGCTAGCTGATAATTGAACCCTAGCATAATACCAGAGCAATATATGATAAAACATAAGGTGGTATTAAAACCACCGCAGAGTAGGTATTTCACATAAGGTGTAGCAACACAACTTAGCAACCATTTCAATAGCGAATTAGGACTTACAACCTTTTTGAAGGCGAATGTCAGCTCTTTAACTATGCGCAATAGTCATTCTCCTGAATTTTATGCCAAGACAGATTCTGTACATTAAATCCATAAGCCAACGTTTTCTTCCCCGCAACCTGCTTGCATAATGGGCGATCCGTTTCTAGCACCTTACCGTGTAGCAGCGCAATTTCAATTATTTGTGGGTTTTTATAAATAAATTTGAATAAATTGCCTTTCCCGCCAAAAGGCCACGTAAAATCTCCATAACTACCTGTATCGTAATATACCACCTCCGGAACAAACGGTGCTTTACGAAGTGTGTTATCTGTCAAGGCTTCGGGTACCAACTTCATAAAATCACCTAAGCCCGTTTCCTCAAGCTCCTGATGCACTCCTCGCACAGTAGCCAGTGATAGCCAAATAAAAAATATCACTAGAAGGCATCCTTGAAAATGTGTTTCTATTTTCTGGCACCAAAACCAAAGTGCCCTGCCAGTTACAATACTGACATATAATGCTGCTGTATAGAAATGCCAAATATTCCCACCAAATAGGACTGGCAGAGGAAGAGATAGGAGAAAAAGAATTGCAAGTATCACCAGCC
>CAZZGV010000245.1:0-2760 GCA_964654255.1 uncultured Legionella sp.
TGAATATAATTTATGTAAAGAGGCTTGCGCCAAAAAGCCAATACACCTATCTGCAGTTAAAGAAAAATATGTTGCAGAGCATGCTGTTCTAAATTTTGAAGCCTTAAAGCACGCCTCGATTGGTGAGGTGATGCAGTATCTTAATTTACCCAATATAAGAGATGCTTATTTACAAGCCTATGGTGAGTATTTTACGTTTTTTGAGTCTAATGTTCTCTTTTTCAAAGATAAGCCTGATTCGATATGTGGTAATTTATTCCCGGTGCTTGATGAGGTAAGTGAAAAAACACTTATTTTTTCACTTAAAAGTGCCATCGGCTTGCCATTAGAGGTGTTTAATAATGCTCTTCTTCAGCAGGATTTTTTGTTACAGGAAATTGCTGCTGAGTTTGTTGAACAGGCAACGAAAGCGCAAGACTTTATTTTTTCGATACAAGAAAGTGACACGAAGCATAAGCAAAGTGTTATTAATCTTGCTTTTTCATTTATAAGATTAGGTTTTGGTGTTGTTAATGCAGGTGAGTTGTTTGCTATTAGTGCAAGTCTTTCAGCCTTGGTCACTCAATCGTTTGATGAAATGCAAGATAAATTTGCGTCGATAGTTTTTGGAATTCAGAATTTGGTAACAAGTACTCACCACGCTGTGCTTGCTGATGCAGAGAAGGGATTGTTTTTGACATCTTCCCCGAAAGATATCGAACGTTGTTGGACAAAATATCGTGTTCGTATCTTTGAAAAAGCAAATAGCTCTATAAAAGATATTCTAAAGTCTTGTATAGCGAATGATAATTTTTTTCGGTGTATTATTAGAGAGACGCTTTGCCAACATAAAAACTTAACGTATGAGATGCTTCAGATTAAGGTCACAGAAAAAGCTGAGCAATATTTTGCAATTATTGCTGAAGGTCTAATCTCTCAGGTTACAAGAATTCAACATATGAGAGATGTTGTTATTTCTGCGCAAGGTCGTCAAAAAATAGAGTGTTATTATCGAAAAATAGGGTTAATTAATTACGCAAAGCAGCATGAAGAAGCTGGAACTATGACACAAAAATGGCTGACAAAGCGATTAGGTCATCGATTAGCTTTTTACTTTCCTGAAATATTTCAAAAAAAATGGACTCCAGTGGTATTGTTTACAATGTTTCATCATCCGGTTAATTATTGTAAACAACAAATTACGCCAAAAGATTATCAAGACAGAATGAGCCAGGCGGCAGTTGTTTTAAGGGCTGTGGGGAATTCGTCTAAGGTAAAAGTGGATCTTTATATGTATCTTGAAGATCAAATTCCGCGGCTGAGTGATGATCTTATTCATGAGCTCCAAAAGCAAGATGCTATGCCTGAGTTCGATGTTTTTTTAGCTGATGGATATAATTCTGTCAGGAAAACGCGGCATAGTTTTAGTCAAAGTAAGCGCGTTTTATTTGATTTTACTGACCCTGAGAATGACTTAGAAGAAAGACGTATTGAGCCAAGGGTGCAGTCTGAAAAATGCGCTGTACATCCAGTGGTCTTGTTATCCCATCGCTGGTTATCGGATTAGTGAGATAGTTAAATCAGGCTTTTTTTAAGACGAGTAATACGTTGATAGGCTTGGTTGATTCTATGTAAAGGAATTTCTCCAAGGACAACTTTGTTCTCAATGATGTTAATTAGTTGATTTGGATCTTGTTTGACCATGTCCAATTGATTTCCAAAAATAAGCATGTCTGCGCCAGCATTAATTGCCATGGTTAATGCTGTTTCAAGTTTATAATTATCAGTTATCGCCTTCATTTGCATATCATCTGTAATAATCACACCTTTAAAGTTTAATTCATGGCGTAAGATGTCAGTTAATACATGACGAGAAAGCGTTGCAGGTGTTCCTGACGCATCAAGTCGTCGATTAACAATGTGAGCAGTCATAATCACTCCACAATGATTAGATTTAGCGAGCAATTGTTGA
Organism: uncultured Legionella sp.; assembly: GCA_964654255.1. Lineage (GTDB taxonomy): Bacteria > Pseudomonadota > Gammaproteobacteria > Legionellales > Legionellaceae > CAZYME01. The sequence continues at coordinate 1,952 of CAZZGV010000245.1, forward strand.
TAGGGACGTAATTCTTGTTCGTGCCATGTATCAGTTACATCAACAAAGCCTAGGTGAGAGTCGGCGGTTGAGCTACCATGCCCAGGAAAATGCTTGTAGGCACATTGGATGCCTTGGTTTAGAAATTGTTTTGAAAATAGTTTGGCGTATTTTGTAACGGTATCAGGATTGCTCGAAAAACTGCGTTCTAGTTTTCCAATGACAGGATTGTCAGGATTAACATCAACATCTAAAACCGGTGCAAAATCCAAATTAAACCCGGATGATTTGAGCGTTTTGGCCATTATATTGGCAATTTTATTGACATTTTTAGCCGGCATGTTCCCCATTGTTTTTGCTGATAGTGTTGCAGGAAAACCATAATTTTCTTTAAGCCGGGTCACTTTCCCGCCTTCATAATCCACTGAGATAAGTAGCGGTAAATTTTTTCTATGATGGGTAAGGTTAGCATTATGATTCATCGACTGTAGTGTTTTGTTTAATAGCGTAACTTGTTCAGGACTAGCTATATTTTTATCAAATAATTTGGTTTGAGGGTCGTAATCAAAGAGGATAACGCCACCAATGTTGTTTTGGTCGATTGCTTTAGCAATAGGTGAGTTGACATCAATGCTTTTTCCCTCAAAGCCGATTATTAACATTTGCCCTATTTTATCTCTTAAGCTGACTTGGGTAGCAAAAGAAAGCCCACACCAGCATAATAAGATTAGTGATACAAATCGTTTAAAGTAAGTCATCCCGTTCCTTTTTGACAAATTAAGTATCTTTTTGTATTTATAAAGAATAACTTCATTAAGTAAAAAAATAAG
>CAZZGV010000246.1:0-2735 GCA_964654255.1 uncultured Legionella sp.
AAAAAATTCATGATGTAGCTATCGAATTATTAGATATTTATGCAAAACGTGAAGCAAAGCCTGGGTATGTTTATGAGTTTAGCCCTAACGATTACCAACGTTTTGCCAGTGGGTTTCCATTTACTGAAACCGCTGATCAGCTGCATGCTGTAAATCAAATTATTAAAGACATGCAATCTTCACGCCCCATGGATAGGCTCATTTGTGGCGATGTCGGTTTTGGTAAAACAGAAGTTGCCATGCGTGCCGCATTCCTTGCGGTCTTGAATGGAAAACAAGTCTGTGTGCTCGTACCCACCACCTTGTTGGCCGGGCAACATTTTGAAACATTCCGTGATCGATTTGCTGATTTTCCTGTCAATATTGAATTATTATCACGGTTTAGAAGCGGGAAAGAATCCACAGCCGTTGTCGAATCCTTGAAAGATGGACGTGTAGATATCGTTATTGGTACCCATAAACTATTTCAAAAAGATATTCGCTTTCATAACTTAGGATTGCTGATTATCGATGAAGAACACCGCTTTGGTGTTAAACAAAAAGAACATATTAAATCGCTGCGTACGCACGTGGATATTCTTTCCATGACTGCAACGCCAATACCACGCACGCTGAATATGGCAATGGCAGGTATTAGAGACATATCACTGATTGCAACACCTCCAGCCAAACGCTTGGCGATTAAAACGTTTTGGCAAGAAACGAATGATTCTTTATTACGAGAAGCCATTTTGCGGGAAATTCTTCGCGGCGGGCAAGTGTTTTTCCTGCATAATAACGTACAAACCATTGATCGTGTTTGCCAAGATCTACAAAAACTAGTCCCTGAAGCTAAAATTCACAGTGCTCATGGCCAAATGCATGAACGAGAGCTTGAACGGATGATGTCTGATTTTTATCACCATCGATTCAATGTACTGGTCTGTACCACCATCATCGAAACAGGGATTGATATACCAACAGCAAACACGATTATTATCGACAGGGCAGACAAATTTGGTTTAGCACAGCTGCATCAATTACGTGGCCGTGTGGGGCGCTCGCATCATCAAGCGTATGCTTATTTATTAACACCGAATGCCAAGCTGCTCACTACCGATGCAATCAAACGCTTAGAAGCGATTGTCTCTTTGGAAGATTTAGGCGCAGGCTTTACCCTAGCTACACATGATCTTGAAATTCGTGGTGCGGGAGAGCTATTAGGAGAAGATCAAAGCGGTAACATGCATGCCATCGGCTTCAATTTGTTTATGGAAATGTTGGATAGAGCCGTTAATGATTTGAAAGCAGGCAAAACACCCGAACTTGCCGCGCCAATGTATACAGGGCCAGAAATCGACTTGCGCTTAAGCGCCATCATTCCGGATAGCTATATTGGCGATATTCATACCCGATTAATCATGTATAAACGCATTGCTAATGCAAAAGACAAGCAACAACTACATGATTTACAAATTGAAATGATCGATCGCTTTGGTCTATTACCACAACAAGTTAAACACTTATTATTAGTGACCGAATTAAAATTTATAGCTGCCAAGTTAGGCATAACAAGGATTGCTGCTTCAGAGCATCAAGGAAAAATTGACTTCAATGAGACCCCTGACATTGATACCAGCGTGCTGATTAATTTAATCCAGATCCATGCTAAACGCTATCAAATGGAAGGACCTTCACGCTTAAAATTCACGCTAGACAGCACCTCACATGAGGAGAGAATTCTTGAGATTAAGATGTTGCTAGGTAAATTGGCAGGCAGCAAGTGAGTTATCACCAACCCCCTGTAGCTATCGCTTAACATCAAAAAAAATCTGTCTTGCCTAGTCGAGCATGGTCGTATTTTTTGTCATGTACAGGGCAATTAATTATAAAACCACTTCAAAATCACCCAAAGATACGTTAGCCTCAAGTACGTTTCTTACTCCGCAATACATATGAGTGACGATTTATTCCGTTATAAATCACGATTTTTAACACTGGCCTTATTGCTAGGCTACGCCTTTATTCATACGAAATTGACGGGTGTATACGTTGATACATCATTGACTGAAATGGCCAATCTTTCTATACGCCTTCCTTTTGGACAACGATTACTCATTCCGGCAATAGTGCATTGTTTAAGGTATGTTTTACCACTCTCCATCGATAACCTATTTTTCCTAATGGAATGTTTATTCATAAGTCTTTTTTATTTCACACTTACTAAATTACTCGCTTTTGAATTTTCCCCAAAGCAAGCGCAACTCCTCAGCTGGTTATTTATATTGTTGCTACCACTCATGACCGTTATCAACTATCGCTATACCAGTGAGGGTGCCGCAACATTTTTTTACCCCTGTGATACCGGCTCGCTTTTTTTTATGAGTGTGGGATATCTTTTGTGCTTGCGTGAACGATGGCGTTATCTGATTCCCTGGATATTTCTGGCCACGTTTAACCGCGAAAGCAGTATTCTGCTGGTATTGTTGATCCCTGCATTACATTGGCAAAAAATTCGCTCGGTCATAGGACCGTTCGTGTTAGCCATACTCGCTTATTGTTTTGCACGATCGTTAGTTTTGAAATTCATACACGGGGTTCCAGGCGCCATCATGGAATGGTATTTCCGCGCATCAGAACACACCTATTTTGAGGTTAATTTATATTGGCTATTGAATGAGCTGCACCTGCTATTATTCACATTCTGTTTTGCAGGTTTGCCACTATTTTGGTTCGCATTTTCTGATTATATTCCG
>CAZZGV010000247.1:0-2707 GCA_964654255.1 uncultured Legionella sp.
CTAAGATAGGCTTATAGTCTTCAAAATTTGAAACGAGGGTTTCTTTTGAAATAGGAGGTTGGGTAGTAAAAATAGCAAAGAAATATAGTGTTGCATGGGCTGTTAATGCTTCATGAATTTGACGCGCTTTTATCAGAGCTTGTTTAAGCGTAGTTTCTTGAGGAATATAATAATCAAAACAATTGGGATCTATGAGCATGTGGTGTTGGGTGTGAAACGCTACGGCATTATGTATGTCTTGCTGGGTACAGTGCTTAATTAATGTTAATGTGGGAATGATTTTATCGTTGTTTAACATTCCAGAGAGGATGTTAGTCATAAGGGTTGGTTCTTTAATATCCTCATTAAATAAAAATTCAAGAATAGATTTTAATCGTTCAAAGTTGGTAAATAGTTGTTGTATATTTTCTATTGGTGTTATTTTTAAGAGAAATATAAATAAATTAGTATGGCTTTTAACAAGCTCTGGATGTTTAAGTATTATCGAAGCTGCATGTTGATTTGTTATCCATGATTGATGGATAACGTCTAAGATAGGCTTATAGTCTTCAAAATTTGAAACGAGGGTTTCTTTTGAAATAGGAGGTTGGGTAGTAAAAATAGCAAAGAAATATAGTGTTGCATGGGCTGTTAATGCTTCATGAATTTGACGCGCTTTTATCAGAGCTTGTTTAAGCGTAGTTTCTTGAGGAATATAATAATCAAAACAATTGGGATCTATGAGCATGTGGTGTTGGGTGTGAAACGCTACGGCATCATGTATGTCTTGCTGGGTACAGTGTTTTATCCATTTTAAAGATATTTGATAGCTGTGAAAAAATACTGCCTCATCCAGTGTTCCTTCTAAATTGTTTAATGTCACCTCAGAGACATTATCAGCGTTGATGATGCAAGCTCGGATAGCCTCTAGTTGGATAATAATATCACCAAGCCTAGTGATTTTTGTGTCTGGTATTTTTTTGGATAGTAACCGCTGAATGAATTTTTCAGGCGTTTGGTGAGAGTGTGTCCAATCTTGGAGGTAATGAGTTATTGTTGTTAATTGATGGCGAAAATTGTCAATTGACTCTGTATCTAAGTTAACAAAAGACGCGATGGACTCTAAAAATTTAATTTTTTCTTCGGGTTTATCTTTAAACCAATTTGAAAGTGGTTTTTCACGTAGTGCACGAAGTTTTCCAGTTGCAAATTGAGCCTGACTTAAGAGTTCAATGATGTCCTGGTATTGTTCCTTGCTAATTACATCAGGCATTGCATGGTAAGCAAAACCATTTAGTGTCATTAGGCAATAACGTGGAGATGCTGGATCATTTTGTGTAGGTAATCGTTTTAGGATTTGCTCAGCTTCTTCCATGCAGATGAGGATACCATCAACGGTACTTTCTTTATGAATAAGAAATAATATGGCAACTGCGGGCTTTGTGTATGCGCTATAACTATTTTTTTGGTTTTTATAAGTAAAAAGAAAATTAGGTGAAGCATAAAGTTGGGTACTAAATTGCCAGGATAAGTTAGGAAATTGAGAGGAAATAGCTGAATTGAGTGATGTTAAATAGGTGGTATTGTTGGTTGTTATCCATGAATAATCCAGTGGTTTTAGCTCAACGAATGCAGTGATTTTTTCATCTAAACGCTCTTGTTCCTTTAGTGTTTCATTTTGTCGTTGCTGTTGTACTTCTCTCCCTGTTTCAATAGTATGCGGACGTTGTGTTTTTGAACAAAGTTGTGTTGTGTGCTCAATCACAATGCTTAGCTCATGATCTAGGTTCGTTGATTCTTTAATACCTACTATTTCTGTCCAGAGCATTCTTTTTTTCTGTGCAACAGTCTTTAAGGTATCCGAAATAGATTGTTTGTCAGATCGTTTGTAAAGCGTTGAAATGTCGTGTGTATGTTCGTCAAAGAAGAATGAAATTGATTTTTTAAATAGGCTGCGACGTGCGCCTTCATTTGTTTCACATAAAAGACGCTGTAACAAATCATTACGAAATATATTATGAATTTTTTTCAATCCAGCCCAAAAATGTTCATCTTCAAGGTGATGTTCTTCGTTGTCACTGAGTTCTTTGAAAAGGCTGTCTAATGATAAATCGGGTTTATTGACGACAATGATTAGGGGTTGTTTTTCACCTAAACCACGCATGCGCATAGCTGCTTGTAACATTTGACTCACCACACCTTGAACGATGTCAACGGTTAAAATACCCTGGGCATGCTCATACTGAGAAATATCGGTCCCTAACGTATGCTCTTGATCATAATAAGTAAATTGCTGCTCTTCTTTGCATTTGAGTAAATCATATAATTTGTTTGGATCAGTGGAGGGCAATGGTGTTAGTGTTTCGGCTCGAATATTCCACGCACATAGTTGGTTCTTTTGATAAAACAAAATATATTGAATTGATGGCAAATGCTCGGAGCATAGTGTAGCTAACTGCTTGGCTACCATTAAATTATCAATTCCCCGGAAAAATCCACCGTAATCTATACATGCACGAATTGTTGGATTTGTTTTTATTTTTTTTGTGATAAATGATTCAATATGTTGTGACTGCTCGTATTCAACAGGTACAGATTTAGTTACAAGATAGTGTTGCACTTGGGCATTAACACCTAATGTAGTTTCATACATCATCTGAATGCTTTGATGGAAGGTGTTGTGGTTGTTGGGTGTGTGTGTACCTGATAGCGTTGTTTATATATTCCA
>CAZZGV010000248.1:0-2707 GCA_964654255.1 uncultured Legionella sp.
TCTATAAGAAAAATGATAAGGCTGCTCATCAAACCAATGCTTAACCAATATATTAATGTGCGCCAATCGTGATAATAAATGGTATACAACGCAAAGGCCACCAGTAACGTTAATGAAGAGGTGGGTTGAACAATTAGACCGATTATAATAAAAAATATATCAAAAAATTGTGTTCGCAAACTTTGCAGAAAAAAATATGTTCCGCTATTTAGACTGGATATCCAGATATCTTGTCTAATAAATACGACTAACGTAACTGACATGAAAAAACAAATAAATGCTAATAAACATAATGCGGCAGTAGGGTAGTGATTTAGTTCATTGTTTGGTGATAAATATTTAACATAGTTTGCTAGTCGAGGATGCGTTTTTAAGTCCATCCAAACATTGTGAAGAGTAGAGCGTAAGAGTTGATTGGTATGAATTAGTAGCCATTTTATGGCTAAGCTAGATAACCAAACCACAATCAAAACCACAAGAATAAGCACAAATAGTCGAGTTGCACTTTCTGTAGAGAGTTCGCTACTGGCAATACCTATCAAAACACCTGGTAAAACATAAAGCAGCGACCAACCGATTGCAGAAATTACATTTGCTAATAAAAAATGCCAGTGGTTCATATGCATCATTCCCGCTATAACTGGGATGATAGAGCGCATTGGACCGACGAATCTGCCTACCAGCACACTGGTTGAACCATGGCGCACAAAAAAATCTTTGCCATAGCTCAACCAAGCTGGATAACGATTGAAAGGCCATATATTAATCAAGCGATCGCTAAATTTATAACCGAGTGCATAGCTGCCTGTATCCCCAGCAACAGCTCCCAATGCAGCGGCAAGGAAGGTTAGATCGATTCGCATAATGCCGGAACCGGCTAAAATGCCAATAGCTGTCATCGTGACAGAACCAGGTATAATGCTGCCAATAATGGCAAGCGACTCAGCAAAAGAGATTACAAAAGTTATCAATAATGCCAGATCAGGGTGAGTATGTAACCAGAGTGTAAGTGGTTGAATATAGTCCGTGAATAAGTGCATAACGTCCTAGTGCTCAAAAATGGTTAAAAAACCTTGAATAAATTGTTCACTAACCTGTTCCATAGTGACGTCAGGTATAAAATCTTGAATTTGAGTCATGGCTAACGCTTTATAGCCACAGGGATTTATCCCTGAAAACGGGGTTAAATCCATCGCAACATTCAATGCAATTCCATGATAAGTACAGCCATTTTTTACTCTTAAACCAATCGATGCAATTTTTTTATCATCTACATAAACACCTGGAGCGCCACAACGTGTTTGTGCGGTAATATTGAATTGCTTAAGAATTGATATTAACACTTCCTCTAACTTACATACCAATGTACGAATCCCCATGCTACGCCTACGTATATCCATCAAGACATAAGCAACTAATTGTCCTGGTCCGTGGTATGTAACTTGTCCACCTCTGTCTGTGTGCACAATAGGAATAGAATGCAAATTGAGGATATGTTCTGCTTTGCCTGCTTGCCCTTGCGTATACACAGGTGGGTGCTCAAGCAGCCAAAGTTCATCAATAGTGTTTTCATCACGCCCGCTCGTGAAGCGCTTCATATCATCCCATACGTCAGTATAAGTTTGAAGGCCGAGGTAGCGAATATTTAGCATTGTTCAAAGTACCATCTTAATATCGGGGTGCTTAGTGAGCTCTATATATAATCCATCAAGGGTGGCTTGATCCTTCACATGCAACATAATGCTTATTGCTAAATAGTTGCCTTCTCGGCTCAATTGACTGTCAATTCCAGCATCTACAATATCCGGAAAATGTTTGCGTGCAATATCACTAATTTCTTTTGCAAACATTTCCGTATTATTCCCTATGATTTTAATTTGAAAATCACAGGGAAAGGTCATTAAAGTCTGGTCTTTTTTCATAAGGACTCTTTAATTAAGAGCTAAACCAACGTTTGCAGGTCAAACGAACAGAATCTTTTATCCGGGTAAAAAATCCTCCGTTTGGCGCGTTCTCTAATGCATATAACGGTTGATTAGCAATGATGTTGTTATCAAATTTAACAACAAGTTCACCTATTTTGTCACCTTTTTTTAAGGGCGCTTCAACAAATTTGGGAACTTTAGTTGTAACCGTTAGACGTTGATATTGTCCGCTTGGTATGGTCACGTATTGCGCCTCACCAAGGCCTATATTGATTTTATCTGTTTCACCTTTATATAAAGGCAACGCTGAAATTTTTGTTCCAGCTTTATATAATTCATGCGTTTCAAAAAATCGAAAGCCGTAGTTAATTAAACGTTCACTGTCATCAGCTCGCGCGGTATCTGTGGGGGACCCTAAAACGACAGCTAGCAAGCGCATATTGTCATGCTTGGCTGATGAAACCAAACAAAAACCTGCATCGTTAGTGTGGCCGGTTTTTACACCATCGACTTGGCTATTTCGCCATAACAAGCGATTACGATTGGGTTGACGTATGCCATTAAATGTAAACCATTTTTGTTTATACCAATGGTAGTATTGTGGGAAGTTGGTAATTAATGCGCGACTAAGTATTGCTAGATCTTTGGCTGATGTGTAATGGTTTTCATCTGGAAGTCCTGTGCTATCAGTAAAATGACTATTAGTCATTCCTAGATTTTTTGCTTGTTGATTCATGATGTCAGTAAAGCCAGCTTCACTTCCACCTAAATGTTCTGCCATG
>CAZZGV010000249.1:0-2694 GCA_964654255.1 uncultured Legionella sp.
AAAGTTAGATTACTATAATCTGATTAAAATGCCCCCTTATTTGGGGTAGAGCCGAAAGATCTTGATATTCAAGAGTACAATGCTGTCAAGGCGAAGTATATTCAAGAGTACAATTGTGTTAGAGGAAAGCTGGGCTATTTTTCCTCGCTTAATCACGAGCAATTTGGATATTATTTGAGCAGCCGTAGATTGCGCGATATCAACTCAGGCGTTCCATATCAAAAACAGATTGCTTGCCAAATCGATGAGGCTAATTATCATTTCCAGATACAAGCCTATGTACAAATAGCTAAAGTCTGTGTGTTTGCTTTGGTTTTGATAATGGCGGTTGCACTTTTGTGTGCATGCTTACCAACGGCAATACTTCCTATAGTGCATATAGCGGATGAGTTGTTCATTTGGCCGGCTATAGCGTTGTGTTCAACAGCCACAGTTATATCAGGTTTTTCAGGATATGGTTTGTTTAGTGCTGCTAGGAAAATAAACCCCTCAGCAGAAGATATGATGTCTTATCAGTCAGCTACCGGGGCCGCACAGTCCTTGGCAGAAGATATAACGTTACACCCGTTATCCACTAGTGAAGCAGAGTTGTTGGATGATGATAATATTTCTCAGTCACCATACTTGGGCATAAGCGCTTAATTTTAGGGAGGGGGAGTTTACCCTCCCAATGATATAATTTTGCCCTCTAATGTTTCTATCTATTGGGTCGATTAGAATGTTATGTATTGTATCTTAAATTTTGATGTATAATTCATGTAGATTTCGCTCAAAATCCTCTTTGCTTTCAAAAAGAAAATCAGTGCATAACCGATGTATGTTGCTGTTTTGCCAAAATAAAAAACACAAGAAAGGTTATAAGTTTAAAATTAAGTCTATCGATATGCCCGTGCTCTAAGGTATATTGAATAAATATTTCATCTGCTATAACAAAGCATGCATCTATAGCAAAAATCATAAGGAATGCGATGTAACACCTTTGTAAATAGTATTGTAAATTTTTTTTAGACGTTAGAGCCGCCCGCCAAAAAAAGAAGGTAATGATCCAAGCAAACACTATGATAATAAAATATAACATTAGAAATAATGGTTGATGGTTTATTTTATATATAGAAAAAAGTTGGGTAATTAAATCATAGTTTCCAGAGCTATATGCCCAATTTGGGGATAATAAATGTATGTGTTGTAATAAATTAACCGTGTCACTTAATGCGACTAATAAAGACCAAATTGCCCAAAATAGTATAATTCCCTTTGTTATCCATTGTAGAGATCTATTGTTTCTTTCAAAAAAAAGATCAACATTCATGAAATTATCCTTTATTTGTGGCCTGTTACAACTATCCCAGTTTTTATCTTTCTCTGATAGTGCTTTCTTGGTTTAATATTCAATCGGTATCAGATTGATAATAAATTGCTCAGATGTTAATATTTAATCCTTTTATTTCAAAATTTGATTAATTATTCGCCACAAGAGGGATTAAATGGGATTTAAATTTGTAAAACAATACTTCCTTGAATCTAACGAGCGTTATATAGCATTATTGCTTCTTTTAGGAATAGTATTTTCTGTGGTTGGGTTGGTTGGCTTAACCTCTTTATTTGCTTCGTGGTCAGTTGGATTTTGGGCAGCAATAACTGAAATGAGTATGCCATTATACATGGCAAGCATACAAAAATTTGTACTGTTAACGGCAAGTTATATTGGCGTCAGTGTCCTTAAAGACTATTTGATAGGGATTCTTACCGTAAGTTGGCGCACTTGGCTAACCCAACATTTACTTGATAAATATACAGCCACCGATGGTAATAACTATCTAGATCTAGAGCGACATGATGCGGAAATTGATAACCCTGCACAGCGTATCCAATTTAGTGTTAAAAAATTTGTTGAGCAAATATTATTATTAAGTACAGATTTTTTACAATCATTCTTAACAATGGGTACGTTTATAGCAAATTTATGGGTAATTGGTGGTTCGTTAACATTTGTTCTTGTAGGTGCAAGCATTACTATCCCTGGTTATTTGGTTTGGGTTGCAATCTTATTTGCAGCTGTGGCAACTGGATTAACGCATTTAATAGGCAATTCATTAGCAAATTTAGCAAATGCTCAGGAAGGTATGGAGGCAGATTTTCGAAGTGATATGGAGCTCATGCACGAAGGAGCAGAGAGTATTGCTCAAGACCGCGGGGAAGTATATTATCGGCAATCATTTGCAAAAAAATTTCAAGCTATTTGTAAAAATGCGTATGAAATGATTAAAGTCAAAATTCATCTTACGGCATTTAATTCGTTTTACCAGCAAATTTCTTCTATTTTCCCTTATGTTGTAGCCGCGCCACTTTATTTCGCAAGGCAGATCCCACTTGGTCAATTGATGCAAATTGGGTTTGCATTTTCACAGATTCAATCTGCGTTAAATTGGTTTAGTAACTCGTATGAAAATATTGCGGGTTATAATGCAAGCCTTGAACGTATTACGAAGTTAGATAATGCATTGCAAGAGGATGGATTACCTACATCGCCCAGAACAATCGTTGTTCGGGAAAGCCAGGTAGATGACTTAACAGTTAGAAATCTCAATATTACGTATCCTTCAAACACCAATTATTTGATGCGTGAATTAAATTTAACGCTTGTTCGTGGGCAAAATACATTAATTAAAGCGCCATCTGGTTTAGGGAAAAGTA
>CAZZGV010000250.1:0-2671 GCA_964654255.1 uncultured Legionella sp.
CAATGTTGTAAGTATGATTTTTATCGGCAGCATTTTGGGATGTCCTCTGGCTGGCGGGCTTTCTGATCATAGTGGTCGTCGTAAACCTTTAATGATAATGGGTGCGGTTGCCACGTTTGTGACAGTCATTGTACTTTTTTTGAGTGTTGATTTGTCTGATATTACTTTGAGTATTCTATTTTTTATGTTGGGATTATTTACAAGTACGCAGGTTATTAGCTACCCACTTATTGCTGAAAGTAATCGTACTGGTAATACCGGAGCTGCAACTGGGATTGCTTCTGTCATTATTATGGGCGGTGGTGGTGTTGGCCAAGTGCTATTCGGGTGGTTGATGCAACACCATGCAAGTGTAGCAACGCAACAGTATACAGTTGCTGATTTTCAGTTTGCTATGTGGATGTTCCCGGTTGCAACAATTGCGGCTTTAATCGCCATTGTGTTTATGCGAGAAACATATTGTAAGCGCCTTGATTAGGGACCTGAGTTAATTTGGAGGAAGGAATGATGGAGTTTGCTGAGCAATATAAAGAGTGTAATCCGGTGGTTAAGTCATCAATATTGCCTTGGGTAATTTGTTTTACCTCGTCATTTTTTTTCTTTTATTCATTTATTCAGGGCACGATGTTTGCCTCGATTGCTGATCACATCATGCGCGATTTTCATATTCAAGCCGACAAAATGACATATCTGTCTAGTATTTATTATTTGTCGAATGTCATTTTTCTTTTCGTTGCTGGCGCGATGTTAGATCGTTTTTCTGCAAAAAAAATGATACTTGCCGCAATGCTACTCAGTGTGTTGAGCACGTTTCTTTTAGCTTATTCATATTCATTTTATTTGGCATTATTTTGTCGCTTTGTAACGGGCATTGGTAGTGCCTTTTGTTTTATAGGTCCTATTCGTATTGCTTCTCGTTGGTTTCCACCAAAACGTATGGCGCTTGTTACGGGTGCTATTGTTACGATGGCGATGACGGGAGGAATGCTTGCACAGTATCCCTTGACCAAGCTAGTAGCGCATGTTGGCTGGCGTGATGCATTAATGATGGTAGGCTGGTTGGGTATGTCAATGTTTGTCATTATGGTGTTTTGTATTAAAGACAAGCCAGCGGATGTGGTTTTAGAAAAAAATAAAAAAATGGGCGTACTAACGGCTGCCAAAAAAGCATATTTAAATTCACAAACATTGCGCGCCGCATTTTACGCAAGTTTGATGAACATGGTGGTTGCCGTGTTTGGTGCAATGATGGGGTCGCTTTATTTAATGCAGCGTCTTGGCGTGAATAAAGAAGATGCGGCAATGATAAATTCGTTGTTGTTTCTTGGCGCTATTCTTGGTGGTCCATTTATAGGTTGGTGCTCTGACAAACTGGGTTTGCGGGTTTGGCCTATGAAAGTTGGGGCTTGTGTATCGTTATTGGTTGTTTTTGTGGTTTTATATGTACCTGTATCTTTAAATACCATGGCGGTATTGTTTTTTTTACTGGGATTTTTAACAGCATCTCAAGTCATTAGCTATGCCTTGGTTGCAGAAAGTAACTCGCCCGCTATTACTGCTACTGCGGTTAGTGCGGTATCTATTTTGACGCAAGGTGGTTATATCATTTATCAAAATTTATTTAGCGTGTTGTTGCTAAAGCATGGTGGGATGCACATGAGTGACGGGGTGCCGGTATACTCACTTGGCGATTACCAAACTGCAGCGATGATTTTTCCGCTGGGTTTAGGGTTGGCATTGTGGGCGGTACTAAAATTAAAAGAGACATATTGTAAGCAATCTCAGGGATAAATATAGGATGAGTAGTCGTTCGCGTGTTTGTGTTTTATTGTTAGATTCTTTAGGTGTTGGTGCAAGTATTGATGCCCATTTATATGGTGATGAGGGAGCAAATACATTTGGCCATATCGCACAAGCCTGTGCTGAAGGACGGGCTGATAAAGCCGGGGTTCGTGAAGGGGCGCTGCATATTCCAAATTTAGCGCGTTTAGGTTTATACCATGCCTCATTAGCAAGCTCTGGGTTGAAATTGGTTGATTTAGCTACTCTTCCAGAGCCTCAAGGTTACTATGGGTATGCTGTTGAGCAGAGTTTAGGTAAAGATACGCCTAGCGGCCATTGGGAGTTAGCTGGCGCTCCAGTGATGTTTGCTTGGGGATGCTTTCCAGAAACGATACCTTGTTTTCCTTCAACATTAATCGATGAATTTGTCGCGAAAGCTGGGTTACCTGGCGTTTTAGGGCAAAAGCATGCGTCTGGTACGACGATTATTGAAGAATTAGGCCATGAGCATTTGCGTACGGGCAAACCTATTGTTTATACGTCGGCCGACAGTGTGTTTCAAATTGCTGCGCATGAAGAGCAATTTGGTTTGCAACGTTTATATGATAGTTGTGAAATTGCGCGGCAATTGGTTGATGAGTACCATGTGGGGCGTGTTATCGCCAGGCCGTTTACTGGCGATGTTGGTTCATTTCGGCGTACAGGCAATCGCCGCGATTACGCAACTATGCCGCCGCAGCCAACGTTGTTGGATTTTTTAAAAAATGCGGGTCGAGATGTTGTTGCGATCGGCAAAACGGCGGATATTTTTGCGCATCAAGGGATTACAAAAAACATCAAAGCTGATGGAAATATGGAGCTTTTTGATGCCACGCTTTCAGCTATGCAG
>CAZZGV010000251.1:0-2669 GCA_964654255.1 uncultured Legionella sp.
CGGGAATGATTGGATTGCCTGGGAAATGCCCGGCCAAGGCCGGATGCGTCGGATCAATCGAACGTTCCACCTCGTGTCGCATGGATCAACCTCGAGACGGGAGGCCTGGCCGGCGGAAATGCTCGATGAAGGCTTCGAGTCGTTCGCACGGCAGTTTTCCGGTGGCATTGCGAGGGAGCGCGTCGACGAAATACAACGGACGTGGGAGGAACACGGGATCGATTCGTTTTCGGAGGTGGGCGAGGATCGTGGCGCGAGTGATGCCCGGAGCGACCACAAAGACACAAAGCCGGCTGTTGTGGGCGCGCTCCGGATGGCCTCGATAAAAAATGCCGTCCAACACCCCGGGGACCTGCCGCAGTATGTTGTTGAGCGCGGTCAGGGACGCGCGCTTGCCTGCGATTTTCACGAGATCATGATGCGGCCCTAGCAGCAGAAATTCCCGCCGTCCGCGCAACTGGATCCGGTCCGTGAGCTGAAGCCACGCGCCCACATGCCCACCCATCACCCAGGTGGTATCCTCGCGTTGCCGTATGCGCAAGTCATGACAGAGAGTCCACTGGTCGCCCGCGGTGGTATGGCGGGAGGCGAGGATCCCGCCTTCTGTGCAGCCGTAAATTTCATGGACCGGGACGTGCCAGAGAGCTTCCGCGCCCTGCGCGACGGCACGAGCCAGAGGCATTGTGGCTGAAATGACGCTTTCGAGGCCCGGCAGCAGTACTTGTTCATTGAGATATGCATTGAGGTGGAACGGGGTCGTCATCAACCAGGCTGGGGAGGAGAGGTGCTCAAGGTCCATGCGCAGGTCCGCAGGCAATACCGAACAACCGGCATACAGGCTCCACCCCCATTGAAATGGGAGCATGATTGTTGTTTCCAGACCATACATGTGTTGTGCCGGGACCGTGCCCACAGCAGTACGTGAGGGTTTGTCTTGAAGATCAAATTGTCGACCCAGCGCCCGTGCCCCCATGACCAGTGAGCCCCAGCTCTTGGCATGGGCTTGCGGGGTTCCACTGCTACCCGAGGTGAAGGCAATGGCGGCGATTCGGCTCGCTGAAATCGAAGGATTTTCCGCGGACCCCGTTCCTTGCAATGCGTGCTCGGTAAGCCGGACCAGAGGCATTGAGTTCATCACCTCATCGTGGTCGCTGAGGATGTAGGCGTCAGGATAGCGTTGTGCCAGTTCACGGAGCGGCTCCTCAGCCCGGCATGTCGGAAGGAGGCTGATTTGGCGAGCGATCAAACTGGCGGCGAACCCCACCGCAAAAAAATATCGATCTTTGCACACATTAATGGCATAGCGTTTTTCAGGGAGCCGGGCGGCCAATGTCCAGGCAGACCGGAGAAACTCCTGAACTGAATAGGCGCGGCCCTGTCGCCATGCGAATGTACCCGTGGGTGCATGATGCGCAAGGAGAGAATAGGTTGCTGGCGAACCGGCGGGATGAGCGCAGATGCGTCGCCTCACGGATACTGGGATCTTATGGCTATTCATGGCACGCATTATCGGATGCGATATTCATGGATGTGGGCGGTTAGCGCTCGCAGGGATGTGAGCGCCGCTCGATTCTCGGAACGCAACTCTACGCCATATCGTTTCGAGAGAACCAAGGCGATTTCCAGCATGTCGATGGAGTCCAGGCCCAAACCCTCACCAAACAATGCGGCTTCAGGATCAATATCAGCGGCGACCACTTCCAGGCGAAGCGTCTCGATCAGGAGGCTGGCAATCTCCTTCTCGAGATCGCCCGTTGCCGTGGGACTATGGGGTGAGCGGGCCATATCAATGCGTCTCCAGCAAGGTTCATGCGGTTTAACTTGTCACGGTATAGGGAGTGGACCGCCGGAGTCCGACCGCGATCAGTTCATCAGCTACTTGAAAAAATGGTTTGTGATGAAGGGGGAGGCCCAGGCGCATCGCTTCGTCCGACAGGAGTTCCAAATAATCCCCTAAGTGGTCGGCAGTGAAGCCATTTGTGTCGTGAAATGCCACGACGATGGGAATAGTGCGATCGACGACTGGTAGGTCTCCTCGCAAGAACCTGGATCGCAGACCTGCCAGCTGCGAGCGAAAATTCCATCGCCTGACCAAGTGAACACCCCAATTCACCCCATCGAAGGCTTTGACATCTGACAGGACCATGTGAAGGCCGTAGTGGCCATATCGGCCGAGCGTGGACCGATTGAACAGCCAGTAAGGGGGGCGAACGAATAGGGTTGGACGCCCCGTGATACGAGAGAGATCTTCTTTGCCGTCCAGCAGAGAACGATCCAGGTCGGTAATGGCCATGCCGGTATGACGGACATGCCCTTTGGATGTGCCCGTATGAAGGCCCAGGAGATGACCCTCCGCATGTTCGATTGCCAGCATGGCACGCCCCTCCGACGAACCGCCGCGCTTCGGATGCCTGGTCTGGACGAAGAAAATTGCCTTAATATCAGACTGGATTGAATTGCGCGCCAATTGTCGCAGCACTTTTCCTGTATTGGTATGTGGCCCATCGTCGAACGTCAGGAGAAATCGAAGGCTGAGCTTCGACTCGCAGGCATCGCCGGGTAATCCGTGCGGGGTCTGCACGTCGAATGCTTCCGCAGGGTTGGAATAGGTCTGCATGGTGTCGCTCCTCACGCTTTGGGAAGAACCACCCGGCCTGTGCAGATATAGC
>CAZZGV010000252.1:0-2643 GCA_964654255.1 uncultured Legionella sp.
TCGACGCAAAATTTCCATTAGAAACCTTTCAAAAATTGATGAATACCGATGCATCTTCTGTAGAACGAAAAAGCTTACAACAACAATTTCGCCAAGATTTACAAAAACACATTAAAGACATTGCGGAAAAATACATCATTGCCAATGAAACAACTGATGGCGCGATTATGTTTATCCCCGCCGAATCAATTTTTTCAGAAATACATGCAAATTATCCCGAAGTTATTTCCATGTCGCAACGCTTAAAAGTTTGGATTGTTTCACCTAGCACATTAATGGCCGTTTTAACTACAGCCAGAGCTGTATTAAAAGATGACGCAACTAGAAAACAAGTGCACATTATTCAACAACATCTCCACGCACTTGCTGGCGATTTTCAACGCTTTGAAAAACGCATGGACAAATTATCCAAACACATTGATCTGGCTCATCAAGATGTTAATGAAGTCAATACATCTGCCAAAAAAATTACACAACGCTTTCAGAAAATTGAGTCTGTTGAATTAGAACTTGATATAAAAAATGAGGTAGAAATTGCTGTACTTGAAGACGCATGAGCAAAAAAACAACAAACGCCACATGCTTTGTAGCAATAAGAATATAAATATTTAAAGTGACAACCAAGTTTATTTAAGAAAAAAGACCAGTAGTAAACCAAATATACTCTTTAACTACTGGCTTTTCTCTATAAAAAACACTAACGTTTAAATAACTATATTTTACAGTTAGAAAAACTAACAAGTTTGTCCTCTTCCATATAACCACTATCTGGCCTATCAATTACGTCAAGAGATTCCTTAGCAATCCGACCATCGAGTATAAGCCCTTCACCTATAACGTTT
Source organism: uncultured Legionella sp. (assembly GCA_964654255.1). Lineage (GTDB taxonomy): Bacteria > Pseudomonadota > Gammaproteobacteria > Legionellales > Legionellaceae > CAZYME01. The sequence continues at coordinate 843 of CAZZGV010000252.1, forward strand.
TTGCATGCTGCGGCAATAGCTTTCTTAAAAAGTTTTTTCCTAATATACTAAAAGAAAATAACGATTCATATTTTTCAGGTATATCGCTATCTTCCTGAAAACGTGTTTTCGTGTAAATATAATTATAAGTATCAAATTTTGGCATAAAAAACCTCTTATATGATCAATAAAGAGCAAATATTACACCATTTGTACATTAAAAAATATTAAGGGCATTTTTCCTTTTTCTTTAAAACTCCAAAATACAAAATTGAATTGTAATATGTATATGCTATGCTTGCCTTATACAAACTCATGGAATAAGTAATGCATTTTTTAAACCGCTTTTTCCTCATACCCTTGCTACTAGTAAGTATGTCAACACAAGTTGCTTATAGCGTATGCCCAGACTGTTGCTCTAAAATGGGTGGAATTAGCTACTGTGATTCGTCAGCAGGACGTTACGTGTGTAAAAATGGCTATTATTCATCGTGTTATTGCACACGCCATGCAGTGATGGACTTGCAACGTATTCAAGGATGCTGTTTATGGCAAGGTGGGGTCATGGCTATAGATCCCATGGGTTTAGTTATTTGTAATAATGGTGGTGTTTCGGAGGTATGTAGCCTTCAAACTCCTGTGAAATCTGTATCTATTTGGTAATAAATAGAACAAAATCGTATAACTTAAGGAATCAAGGATGAAACTTACATACTCTATTATTTTAGGTAGCCTAGCCTCATTAACACTGACAGGCTCACTATTTGCAGCAAGTTCTGAGTACAAAGCAAAAAAAGCAGAGAAGCAACAACATATACAAAAAAGTTTATCATCCTATAAAGCATGTGATCTAACCGCTTTAATGGCTGAATTAAAGGCTGTTCAATTAGATAATTCTACTGTCTTTAAAATCAGTGACAAAATTCCTGAAGAAAACGCCTACTACTACGAAGTTAAAGATACCCGATTTGGCATATTTAATACTGATTTAGTAAAAAGCAGTGTCTGCAATTATGTTATGAAAAATTCTTGCTACATTTATTGGAATAATGTCATGGCTACTGGAAAAATTGCACCCGTTGCTCTAAAAAAAGTAAAAATTTCGCCACCTGTTAGTTTAATCTCACCCTTGGTGGGCTGTAAAAAATAATTAAAATTGAACGTTAACCAATTTTTAAAATAACCGTCACATGGTCGTCTTTGTTGTGACGGTATCCAGCTGGTTTTAAATCAAAATAAATAAAAACCAAATTTTGCACATAAAAAATAAAAAAGTTCATTTTAAAAAATATATTCATTTAGACATTTAATCTAAAAAACATATACCTTTTTTTGCCAATCAAAATTTATAAGACAATACCTAATAGCGAGCCAATACCTGCACTTATAAGCATCGCTATTGTCCCCCATATAACAACGCGCATTGCTCCTACAAATATTCGAGCGCCCCCAACTTTTGCAGCCACACCACCAAGTAATGCCAAAAATATAATTGCCATGATTGATATTGATTGAATAAGATAGCTTCTTGGAACAATAAAAATAACTAATAAAGGTAACAATGCGCCCAGAGTAAAACTACACGCAGAAAAAAATGCCGCCTGAAGTGGGCGTGCACTCGTTATTTCTGTGATGCCAAGCTCGTCGCGAACATGGGCGCCTAGTGCATCTTTAGCCATCAATTGCTTTACAACGTCCTCTGCAAAACCACGCTCTAACCCTCGATTAACATATATAGCTGTTAATTCTTCCATTTCATTCGGTAAATTCTCCACAAGCTCTACCTTTTCCTGCTCCAGCGCGGATTCTTCTGTATCTGCTT
>CAZZGV010000253.1:0-2640 GCA_964654255.1 uncultured Legionella sp.
CGAAGACTTCGATTCCCTTGCAGCATGTACGTGGAGTATCGCTCTTCCAGTTCGAAGTCATGGCGCCCCACGATTCGCAGTATCGTTTCGATCTTGCTCTCGAGGTCAACAACACCGCCGGGCAGGGCGAGTGGCTGCCGTTGGCGCAGGGAGTGTGGGCACGCGCGGCCACACGCCTCGCATCGGCCCTCGGAGTGCCGCTGAAACGTGTCAAAATGCCTCCCGTTCTGCTGGAGGAGTATCAGCGGGTGCAGGGCTAGTGTCCTGACCGCGAGATAACCGCACGATTCTTCTCGACGCGGCCGAGGATGGTATTGGCGTCGGCGGTCCAGACGAAGGGCTTGGCGTCGTCGTTGCGGGCGTCGATGTAGTTCATGGCCGTCTTCTCCAGCGACGCGACGCTGGTGAACACGCCGCGACGGAGTTGCTTTTCGGTCAGGTCCGCGAAGACCCGCTCGACCTGGTTCAGCCAGCTGGCGCTCGTGGGCGTGAAGTGCAGGTGGTATTCGGGCCGTGCGGCCAGCCAGCGTTTCACGGCCGGGGTCTTGTGCGTCGCGTAGTTGTCTAGCACGATGTGGATTGCCGTGCCGGCCGGCTCGGTGGCCTTCACCACCTCGTCGATCGTGCTGAGAAACTTGATGAACTCCTGGTGCCGGTGCCGCCGATGGCACGCGCCGATCACCAGCCCGGTCTTGACCATCAGGCCCGCGAACAGGCTCGACGTGCCGTGCCGGTGGTAGTCGTGCGTGTGCCGCTGCGGCGTGCCCGGCCGCAACGGCAGCAGCGGCTGCGTCCGGTCGAGCGCCTGCATCTGGCTCTTCTCGTCGCAGCAGATCACCACGGCGTTCTCCGGCGGGCTCATGTACAGGCCCACGATGTCCCGCGTCTTCTCCACAAAGTTCGGGTCCGTCGAGAGCTTGAACGTCTCGACCCGGTGCGGCTGGAGGTTGAACGCACGCCAGATCGTGTTCACGCTGGAACGCGAGATGCCGCTGGCCGCGGCCATCGATCGCAGGCTCCAGTGCGTCGCGTCCTTGGGCTTCTCTTCGAGCGTCTTGCGGACCACCTCGGCCACCATCTCCCGGGTGATCTTCTTCTTCACGCCCGGACGGGGCGCGTCACGCAGGCCGGCCATGCGGTGCTTCAGGAACCGGTTGCGCCACTTGAGCACGGTCTGCTCCCGCATGCCGACCTCCTCGCCGATCTCCGCGTAGGTCATGTCCTCTCGGTCATCGAGGAGGATGACGCGGCACCGTGTGGCCAGCGCCTGCGGCGTGCTCGGCCGACGCGCCACGCGCCGAAGTTCCTCCAACTCGGCTTTGCTCAGGTTCAACGGCGTCCGTGTGCCCATGGTTCGACTCCAGAATACCCGGAGTCGATACGCGCCACCCCTTCAATCGGTTGCGCCCTTGTTCAAGTCAGGACACTAATGGTTGGCTCATAGTGGCTACACGCCTTCGCCCCTCCGAGTCTGTGAGAGAATCGAGCGAGTGCTATTTTGAGGTGTTTTTCTGATCGATTGACCCGGTCAGGCGGGTGGCATCGAGTCGAACCGTGCCACCAGTTAGTCCGAATCATGTGGGGCTCGTGTCCGCGCCACCAGCACCAAAGAAACCTCGAAACAGCGTTGCGAGCGTGCCCAATTTTTCGGCGTGATCCACCACCCCTTGAACTCCGGCCCGTGCCACCGAAAGTTTTCCCTGCGGCGTTGCAACTCTGTGATTGGCGATGAGTTGTTGAATCTCCGCAAGTTCGCCCGCGTTGAACCCCCGCGCGCGCAGCACAGCCTCAACGGACGCACTGGAGATTGTCCCGCCGGTAGTTGAAAGTTACCCCCCGAAGGTGGGGCAAGGATGACGGCTCCAAGGGCGTCCGGCCGCTGAAACGACCGGACACCCCCATCTGAAAGGAGCCGTGGATGGGTACGGGTACAGCGTATCGGATCGTGGACAAAGAGCACGCGTCGGTCGGTCGGGACCTGTCGGCGGCGTTCGCCGGGAGCCTGGCCAGGGACGGACAGAGCCTTCTTCCAATCGCGGAGTTGATCGCCAGCGGGCGGGCCATGGTGGACCAGATCATCGATGTGATGGGCCGCGCCACCATCGAGACCCTGCTGAATCTCTCCGCCACGCGGGTGGCCGGGGCGCGTCATCAGGGCAAGGCGGCCCGGGACGGCCGCGGCGTGCATCGCTTCGGCTTTCAGCCGGGCGTGGTGCCCCTCTGTGATCGCTCGCTGCGGGTCAGGAGGCCGCGGGTGCGGACCAAGGCGGGGCCGGGCGGGACGCCGCGGGAAGTGCCGCTGCCGGCGTACGAGGCGATGCGGAACACCGCCGGCGCGGCGGAGAAGATGATGTCGATCCTCTCTCGCGGCGTGTCCACGCGGGACTACAAGAGCGCGCTGCGGGACATGGCCGGCACCGTGGGGGTGAGCAAGAGCCAGGTGAGCCGGGAGTTCATCGAGAAGACCGAGAAGGCGCACGACGAGTTGATGGCACGCTCGTTCGAGGGCCTCGACATCCTGGTGATCTACCTCGACGGCATGATCTTCGGGGACCACCACGTCATCACCGCGCTGGGGATCGACGGCACGGGGAAGAAGTGGGTGCTGGGGATCCAGCACGGGACCAGCGAGAACGCCGC
>CAZZGV010000254.1:0-2637 GCA_964654255.1 uncultured Legionella sp.
CAGGAAGACTGGATCCGTCTCAAGGCCGAGGAGGAACGCCGCGTGTTCGAACAGTCCGCGGAATTGCAGATGGCCGGCAATCCTCGTTGGTACGAGCGCATTCGCATCACCGGCTACATTCAATACAAGTACAACATGGCGGCCACGAATCGCCTGTTCGACAATCCTTTGGGCGACAGCTTCGGCGACCAGCAGGGGAATGAATTTTATATCCGCCGGATGCGGTTGGTGTTTCAAGGGCAAGTGTCGGAACGGGTAGCTTTCTTCACCCAGTTTGCGCTCGAAGGAGGGCAACAGACGCCGGCAAATAACGAGATGATCGACGCCTATGCGGATTACTACCTCACCAAGGACAAGGTGCACCGCTTACGCTTTGGTTTGCAACGCGTTCCCAATTCCTTCGATACGTACCGGTCGAGCACGAACCGGCAGGAAATGGACCGTCACGAATCCATCCAGAGCGGCGCGCCGGGCGAACGCGATTTGGGCCTGGCCTACTACTGGAGTCCCAAGATCGCACAAGAGCGGTTTGCTCAATTGGCTGCCTATCACAACGGTCCCGGCGACTATGGCGTGTTTGGGGTCATGGTCTACAACGGACAAGGCAGGAGCCGGTTGGAGTTGAACAAGGATAAACACATCTGCTCCTTACTCTCCTATCCCTTCCAATTTCCGAACGGGCGGTTGCTCGAGGCCGGCGTGCTCGGGTACCACGGAGTGTTTTCCGTGCAGGGAGCCAGTCAACCCGGAGGTGCCGGCGCAGCGAGGTGTATCAGCCCCCTGACTTCGGAAGGCGGTTGCGATATCAAGGATCAACGCGTCACCGCTTACGTGTGGACTCCGCCTCAACCTTGGGGCCTCCTGGCTGAATTCACCGTCGGTCGCGGCCCTAAACGAAACGCCCAGACCAACTTCATTGAGGAAAGCAATGTGGTGGGTGGCTATGTGCAGGGGTACTACACCTGGCGCTACTCCGATGTTGGTATGTTGACTCCGTACGTTCGTTACGGCGAGTACTATGGAGGCTTCAAAACGCTCAACGGGGCGCCGGACGGGCAATCACGCACATGGAATCTGGGTTTGGTGTGGGAGCCCGATACCCATTTCAGAGTAGTGGCGGATTGGATGTTCAAGGATGGTTTGAACAGTACCTTGGTCGCGAACCGTGCCCAAAGTGACTTCGACGCATCGCAGCTGCGATTGATGACACAATGGTTCTGGAACTAACGAGCAAGTAGCCGTTGGCGGGCGTTCGGACTTCAAGTTCCGGACGCCTGCCTCTTCCGTTCTTTTTCCTGCCAATTGGCAGTCTCGCTTTATTCAGATCAACCTGGTCCTCATTCTTCACGCAAGCTTCTCCTACAGCCGCCGACCGGTCGCTGGGATAAGCCGGCCTACGGCTCAGCGGCATGCCCCCGAATGGGCTCTCCCCTGTCAGCCTCAACAGACGGTCTCACGCATGCTTCGGCCTCTCGGGGCTTCATGCGCCTATCACGCTTGGCGTCCCGTCGGTTTCGTCAGGAAGGTTCGTGACGAAACCGACCAGGCTCACCGCTAATCGAAGAGCCGGCACGATTTTAAGATTTCAAAGGCATCACGGGGCCGGAGGTACTGACGGCGATTTGGACTCAGTCGACAGACGTCTGAGGTCGATGGCGAGAATGCGGCCCTCGTCGATATAGGGCCACGAGGGCCGTTTGTCAGGCGCAGCCAGGGCCGACGGGTGAGCGAATTCAACTCGGAAGCTCGTACGTGAGATAGGAACGAGCGGACTGTCGACCGGATCGAAATCCGTCACCATGTTTTGATTCATCCCATCAGTCGGGAGCGTGCGGTTGTTGGCGAGGACAACCACCAGATACCCGTCCTGGACGAACATCCCGCCGGACGTGATGGCCAGTCCGGTGCTGGAGTCGGAAAAGCGACGGTAAAACGTCACCAGTTCATCGGGCTTGGCCTCAGTCAACGCGCGGCTGAGTCTTGGGGCCAAGGCCTGGATCTCAGTGGATGAAAAGGCGGGCGTGGCTTGAGCCTGTCCTGTGATCAAGGAGCCGATGAATCCGGATCGCGGGATGACACGTAGGCCGCCCAGCACCTTGGCGATCTGTTCTGATGAGACATCGGCCGGATGCTGGTGGCCGGACCGGGCACGGTCATCCACGTAGAGCCGAATGGCGGTGATAGGATCCTGATATGAGGTGCGCGGCGGCGGCGGAGTGGTGCAGCCGAAGTGCGCCGTGGCGGCAAGAAGTACGGAGATGATGACTGTTCGACGCAATGTGGGCTTCATTCCATGTGCTCCAGTCTCAGATTCGTGGGGCAAAGACGATCGGCGGTCCCTGGGAGTTGAGAACCGAATCACGCGCATCATAGCAAAATAAACAGAAAAGGGAGCGCCTTTTGAGTCAAGCGCTCCCTATCCGATCCCTCGTCGCAGACGCGATGAAAAAGAGGGTCACCGTGTTGGTTGTTCGGCGACTTGCAGATCCGGAGACGGCAGGATGACCATCGCCCCTTTGGCCAGCCCCAGGTCTTGGCGATTCTTCGCCACCTGCGTCGAGGTCAACGGATAGAAGTTCGCTCGCGCCACGGTTTCCTGTCCCTGGCGGCTGTTCACGAAGGCCAGAAACTCTTCAA
>CAZZGV010000255.1:0-2624 GCA_964654255.1 uncultured Legionella sp.
TATGACGCACACCAGATAACTCACAATGTAGCACGCTAGCTGGTCTAGCAACACGCAACTGAATGACTGCGTGATCAAAAGGCGAAAAAATAGTGTATAGCCAATGGTGGCTGCTATCTCCAGAAGCACTTTGCAAACATGGGTATAACCCCAAATCGTCTACCAAGTAATAATAACGACGATGTTCTGCAGTGAGCAAACAACCTTTTTTTTGCAACAACAAATCTACTAATTGATTGGGATTTTCCTCTGTTAATAAGCACTCGGCCGAGCCACTTAACGCAATCAAATGATAAGCAGCAGCTTCAAATTGATATAGTGCATGATGTCTTTTCACCACGTGATTGCTCACTTTAGTGTAAAAAAACACAGACTGCATAAGTGACAAAATCAATATCGTTAATATGCTTATCATAATAACAGTAGTCAGGATAATCATCCCCGCTTGTTTTTTTTTCAAGCTCACCATGCTCTTATCCTTGTTTCAATTTCCATTGCTGGAGAATTATCCATACCAAGAATAAGTTGTAATACTCGATGCCCTTTAATATTGAATACACGTGTTGAAAACGTATGAATGGCTGTAGTTAGCTCTTCAGCATGCTGATATTGATAAAATAATGCATTATCCCCTGTATGCCCAAATCGAATAAAATAACGCTCTTCTAACCAATCAGCTATATAAATAGGTTGATGATATTCAAATGCTAATGGTTTACTAAGTGTGATTGATTGCCCCTTAGGTGTAGGTTCTATTCCAACAATGGTGTGTACTTCACCATGATAACAATCTGCAATCATAATCGATTGATCGCGATGTAATGGTTGATAGGCGGTAGCTAAGAATTGTGTTGAAGTAACGACATCAAGCACCATATCAAAACGTGGACTCATTCGGCTCAAACGTAACCACGGTTTTGGACTTAAACCAAAATCAACAGCAACTAATCGCTTGTGTTTTTCACGCTGATCACGTGTGACTAAATGATCAAGGCCCAAGCATGGAGTAAAACCGGCTTGCCTAACGCTATCTCTTATTAAATCAGTGACCAATTGCAGATCAATGTTACGCTCTAATTTTTTCTGGATAGTTGTATATTGCTTTTTTGTCACAAGGTAATGATGCATCAAGCCCATTGTAATAAAACTTGTTAATAAAAGTGCTATTAATAATTCTGGAAGACCTAATCCCCTTTGATAAACAGCAATTAAACTATTCATTTTCATTGAACATGGCGCTCAGCTGCATTATCTAATTTTAATAATGTACTAGCTCTACTATGCATTTGATTGAATAATTGACAGACATCACACTGCTGTTTTAACAAGGCTAAAGACGTGCTAGTGATGAGCAGTAGCGACACCAGCACCTCCGTCAAGGAAAATCCTTGAGAGGTATTCATATTCCATTCCTGAAGTTGGACCACACACAGATTAACGCCGACGGCGTGACTAGTGCAAGAGGGTAGGTAATAAAAATAGTAACTTTCTGCATGTATCAAAAATTTGATAAAAAAAGTCTAATGAGCCATTGATTTAAAAAGATAATTTACAAGCTCTCTCTTTTAAATTACTGTTCAAGAAAACGCATCAGCAACGCATGGAGCAAACGATGGCTTGTGATTACTTACTTTTACCCCACCCAGGAGTTCAATCCTTAATACCTTATATTCCAGGCAAAACCATGGATGAATTGGCAAAAGAACAAGGTTTAACAAATATCATTAAACTCGCCAGCAATGAAAACCCATTAGGTTGCAGTCCGCTTGTTATACAAGCACTAAAAAAGCTTAGCCCGCATCAAATTTCTCACTATACCATCCCCAACCATCATGCGTTACGCGAAAAATTAGCCCAAAAATTAGATATTGCTCGAGAAATGCTTACCTTGGCAAATGGCTCAGAAGCATTGTTTCCACTATTACAAATTTGTTTTGCCTTGCATACCGGCAAACATATCATCATTCCAGAGTATTCTTTTATTGCTTACAGTATCCATGCAAAGATGCTTGGTATTCCTGTGATTACCACACCAACATTACCCAATTGGCAAATAGATATTGATGCTATCATTAAGGCTTGTAATGAAAAAACAGCGTTAATTTTCCTGGCTAATCCAAATAATCCAACAGGATTACTCACCAACAAACATAACATTAAGCGTCTCTTGGAAAATATACCGCAAACCACAATCTTGGTTCTTGATGAGGCTTATTATGAGTACGTTAACGATGCAGAGAAAATGGATACATTAGCTTTACTAAAACCACATCCAAATCTTGTTATTACACGCACATTTTCTAAAGTCTATGGACTTGCGGGATTACGTTTAGGTTATGGTATTGCAAATACAGAAATTAGTAGTCTGTTACAGCGAACTATTCCGCCATTTGCTGTTAGCGAAAGTGCATTGGTTGCTGGGTGCGCTGCGTTGGATGACACGTTATTTATAAAAAACACCCTGGAAAATAATCTACAAGGATTAAAACAAGTACAACAAAGCTTATCTAATCTAAACATAAACTATTTACCAACAGCCGGAAATTTCATCACGTTTGATTGCAAAACAGATGCTACCCCACTCTACCAAAACTTACTAAAACGCGGGATAATCCTACGTCCAC
>CAZZGV010000256.1:0-2612 GCA_964654255.1 uncultured Legionella sp.
GCTTGCATCCAGAGCAAATCGGAACCGTGTTTGCCGCAAAAAACGGGATTATTGGTGCATTACATGAGGAACTCATTGATACATCACTTGAAGATGACGCAACCATTGCCAAATTAATACATACACCTTCTGGTGCGTTTGGTTCTTGCCGCTATAAATTAAAAGACAACCCTGCTGAGTTTGCTCGTCTTTTAGATGTGTTCAAAGCACACAATATTGGTTATTTTTTTTATAATGGCGGTGGGGATTCACAGGATACCGCTAACAAAGTAGCACAAATGAGCAGCGCTGCCGGATACCCTGTCACCTGTATAGGCGTGCCTAAAACAGTTGATAATGACCTGCCTTTTACTGACGCATGTCCAGGATTTGGTTCTGTTGCAAAATATATTGCCATTTCAACGCTTGAAGCAGGCCTTGACGTTGCCTCAATGGCGGCATCATCTACCAAAGTCTTTATTCTTGAAGTAATGGGTAGACACGCTGGCTGGATCGCTGCAAGTAGTGGTTTGGCAAGCACTGAAAAAAACCAACCACCACATATTATCCTATTTCCTGAAGTGGCGTTTGAACAAACACGCTTTCTAAAACGAGTTACTGAGTGCGTAGAAACGCATGGTTACTGTGTTGTCGTTGTTTCAGAAGGCATTCGTAATGAACAAGGGCAATTTTTAAGTGATGCGGGCGTCCGGGATGCATTTGGACATGCACAACTTGGTGGTGTTGCTCCTGTTCTAGCTCAACTTATAAAAAATGAATTAAATTTAAAATACCATTGGGCGGTAGCTGATTATTTACAACGAGCAGCACGCCATGTGGCATCTGCAGTTGACGTTGAGCAAGCCTATGCGTTAGGAAAAGCAGCAGTAGAATTAGCACTTAATGGCCACAATGCGATTATGCCCATCATCGTCCGCGAACAAGACTCTCCTTATCGTTGGTCTATCGGCCATGTAGCATTGGCAGATGTTGCGAATCAAGAAAAAGCTATGCCCCAAGACTTTATTAGCCCAGATGGCATGGGTATTACTGACGCATGCCGTCGCTATTTGTCTCCACTGATTCAAGGAGAGGCCTATCCACCTTATCACAATGGCTTACCAAATTATGTGCGACTCAAAAATCAACTTGTTACTAAAAAACTTAAAGCACTATAAACTGAACGTTAGGGTCTGGGTAAAAATTCATTAAAAAAAAGCCGCTCAAGAGCGGCTTTTTTATGATCCTGCTATTATGGCCTACAGCTTGCAGGACGGTATTTAGCAAGTAACGTACCACCAGTACAATCCCAAGTCACGTCACCATTTGCAGTAAGTGTTGGTGTCATAAGGATAGTACCGCCACCAGCTGCTGCTGTGTAGGTAATAGTAACAACACCATTAGCGCCAACGACAATAGACGCAACGTTCGGCGTTGCAGCAGGTGAAGTGTAACCAGTTGCAGCTTGTGTAGCTGGTAACGCGTTGTTGGTCATCGCAGTTTCAGAGATAGCAAGCTTAGCTGAAGATGCCATTTCCAATCCTTCTGTGACACGAGCTCTAATGGTATAATCTTGATATGCAGGAATAGCTATTGCAGCAAGAATACCAATAATAGCAACAACGATCATCAGTTCTATCAGTGTAAAACCTTTCTGTTTCATGATACGCCCCCTCAATAAATAAATTTATAATCAACTCACATATAATCATGCAACTTCGATGCCAATTAAACAAGATATACTGACAAGATATTTAATAACGTTATTACAAAAAATCCTGACCAAAATGGTCACTATATGCCAATTTAAAGCAGCCAAGGATGTATCAGTCTTTTTTTTAATCAAGATGTAATATGCATGGCGTCTGCATGCAATAAAGAAGAAACGCCTATTATCTACAATTTACCGGACGATATTTGCTCAGCAATGTCCCGCCTCTACAATCCCACGTGACATCACCATTGCCGCCTAAGGTTGGGGTCATAATAATCGTCCCATTTCCAGAAACCGGCGTATACGTAATAGTAATAACGCCATTAGCACCAATAACAATAGATGCAACATTTATAGTTGCTGCAGGAGAAACATAACCTGTTGTGGCTTGTGTTGCGGGAAGTACATTATTCGATGTAGCTGTTTCTGCTACAGCTAATTTTGCTGAGGACGCCAAATTTAGCCCTTCAGTTACACGGGTTCTGATAGTATAATCTTGATACATAGGAAAAATAGCAACGGCTACAAGAATAGCGACAATTGCCACAACAATCATCAACTCAATCAGTGTAAAACCCGTTTGTTTCATAAAATTCCCTCAGTAAACTGGCCGGAATACTGAATAATAGGCATATTTAATGCCAACCCTCTCTATTACTCTTTCACAGAGGCAAGTATAATTCAACATACTTTAGCAATTAGTAGCCTTATATATGTCACGTAAGCAACGTATTCATGATGCATTATTTATAGAATTAAAGCCAGATTCATTAATTATTGAAAATGAATCCTCTCGCCATCAGGTCCCTCCTGACTCAGAGACACACTTCAAAGTCATCGCCGTTTCAACGCTATTTACCAATCTTCGCCCAATAGCCCGGCATCGCTCATTCCGACCTTCCATACCATAAAGTGCGCT
>CAZZGV010000257.1:0-2606 GCA_964654255.1 uncultured Legionella sp.
AAGCTTTTCAAAACCAAGGCTCTTATAATCCCCTGATTCTAATTGCTTAATTTCAACCGCACATAACGCTAAAATCCGCTCGGGAACAACCATGCCTTTCCAGTACGTGATAACCATCTGATATACACCTTTATTCGTATTCGCTAAAACAAAAATCATTTGTCCTATAGCGTGGATATCGCTAAAATTATAAAACAATTTTTTTACTTTCTGATTAAAATCAGAATAAGATGAAAATTTAACACACAACACCACAAAGGTCAAAAAACACAAAAAAAGTTGTTTAATCTTTGATGGACGAATAAAGGAGCATGAGTCCATATCATTGCCCTACTGATCTATTTTCAAATAATCAGTATTTTTAATTTCATGTGCTAGACTTAAAGTTGAAATCTAATACAGGGAGTATTCGAGATGAAAAAATATCTTTTAGGCGTAACTACCGCTGCACTTTTGTTTTCGCCATTTGTATTTGCGGACAATACAATGGGACAAGATCAACAAATGACAACGACATCTACAACCGATAGCATGCCATCGACCACTACGACTGTGACAAGCACCCCTACCACAACAACTGATATTCAACTTAAAACAATAGATGGAAAAATTGTTCATGTACAAATAGATCCTCAAGATCTACAAGGCATGAAGGTGGGAGATAAATTAGAAATAACAGATCTAGGCACATCTGCTACAACTAGCCAGGGTGCAAGTACTGGAACCAGTAATACTACAACCACTGATGGTACCACTACTACAACTGGCAGTACTGAAGTAACCCAATAACTCAGTGAGAATAACTTACTATCAATCCCGCAATTTGCTAAGCACATTGCGGGATTTTTTAACTAAGCACATGAAGCGCCTAACATCCATTTTGATTTTTCATGAGCAGAAATACGATTTGCTAATAAATTTACAGTACCTTCATCATTCATTTTCTGCGCTAACGACATCGACTGATTTAAATCCTTTACCAGCGTGCCATGATCACTAGCTAACTCAGTAACCATTTGATTGGCATCTAAACTAGAATTACCATCTTTAATGGTTTTTAAACGCTCATACTCTTTGAATGTTGCAGGCGCTTTATGGCCCAGGATCAAAAGACGCTCAGCAATTTCATCGACAGCTTCAGCAAGCTCACGATATTGCATTTCAAATAATTCATGCAATGACTTAAACTGTGGGCCACGAACGTGCCAATGATAATTCTGCGTTTTTAGATACAATGCATACGTATCCGCTAAAAGAACTGACAATTTGCTCACAATTTCACTCATGTCTAACTCCCTGTTTTATATTACTTACCCAAGCATAGAAGCTTAGTAGTGATGAATCTAGTAATTTGTTAGAATTTGTTACCAAGCTAACACGAAATTAAGCAAAACCATGAACCAGCAATTACATACGATAGAGGTACAAGACTTGGCTTCTGTCAGCGAACAGGAAAAAAATCAAGCAGTTACATCACTAGAGTCAGGTAAAATCATTTATTTTCCTAGTCATGCCTTCACATTAAAAAAAGCAGAACACTCTTTTTTATCTGAACGTATTCTTGATCCTAAACATAAAAATATCAGTTACGACGTCCGCTACCAACGTCTTGCTGGATTAAATAAAACAGCTGCTATTGAGCTTACAACTATACAAGAATTTACGCATCGTTTTGCAGAATTTTCAAAGCAACTGATAGATACCATCCTCCCCCACTACAGTGAAGCAATACAATGGGGAAGAACAAGTTACCGCCCCGCAGAAATTAAAGACAGAAAAACCTCTAAACGCAAAGATGACACACGCTTACATGTCGACTCTTTTTCAGCCACCCCAGTTAATGGTTTACGAATTCTCCGGGTTTTTTGTAATATTAATCCGCACGGACAACCCCGTGTCTGGCATATAGGCGAGCCATTTTCTGAAGTGCTTGCTACGTTTTCACCACAGATTCCACCCTACAGAAAAACAAAGGCCAAATTGTTAAAATTAATCAAAGCAACAAAATCGTTACGCTCACCCTACGATCACTATATGTTACAACTTCACGACCGCATGAAACTAGATGAAACATATCAACAAAAACTCACAAAACATCGTGTGAATTTCCCACCTCTTAGTACTTGGTTAGTTTTTACTGATCATGTATCACACGCGGCATTAAGTGGCCAATTTTTATTAGAGCAAACATTTTATTTACCTGTTGCCGCAATGAACGATCCTGCCTTGTCGCCTCTTAAGCAATGGGAGCATCGAACGGGTTGCAATTTAATTTAAAAAATTTTTAACTCATTAATTAATCTATATTTGTATAAATATAAAACATAGTATATTATTAATGTTACAATATGCGCTACTAGGCAACTAAAATGGTAAACCAAGTTATAAAAGAAAGGATAGATCTTTATTCATACCCAACAGCTCCCTATCCACCTAAATCAGAAGCAATAACCATTGGTGATTTGCATGGTAATACCCTTAAATTTGCTCATTTCCTATTACGACACAACATTATTAAATTTAAAGATGACATTACCGACCCCAAACAAGCTTATCAAGAATTTGTAGAATTTTATGAGACAAGCAAAGAAAAGATAGGTCCATAT
>CAZZGV010000258.1:0-2600 GCA_964654255.1 uncultured Legionella sp.
AGAAGTTACAGTTACATATCGCCATGCAACAAAACATGGCAGTGAGAAACATAAAATACCTTATCGTAACCCGCTTGTTGTTGATTACGCAGCTGAATGGTTAAGCTTCCGTATCCTTCATCTCATCGATCAATTGCATCAATGCGTAACATAACTGTTGTGTGCCTTCATTTCGAATGGCTGAAATAGCGAAAAATTTCCCTTTCCATTCTAATGCATCAAGAATCTCTTGAATGGTTTTTTGACGTATTTCTTCGTCAGGAAGCATGTCAATTTTATTTAATACTAGCCAGCGTGGTTTGTTAAGTAAATCAGGACTATACGCCGCTACTTCGTTAATAATAATTTTGGCTGATTCAATCGGGTCACTACCATCTAGCGGTGCCACATCTATCATATGTAATAGTACGCATGTGCGTGATAAATGCTTAAGAAATCGATGACCAAGACCTGCTCCAGTAGAGGCTCCTTCGATAAGGCCCGGAATATCAGCCATAACAAAGCTTTTATGTGCAGCGACACTAACGACTCCAAGCCCGGGATGTAGGGTCGTGAATGGGTAGTCTGCTACTTTGGGTTTAGCACTGGAAACGGCGCGAATGAGTGTTGATTTGCCAGCGTTAGGTAAACCAAGCAAGCCTACATCTGCTAAGACGCGTAATTCTAGGCGTAAATGACGAGCTTCGCCAGGGCTTCCCTGACTAGTTTGGCGGGGTGCTCGGTTTACGCTACTTTTGTATCGAGTGTTACCCAAACCATGATAGCCACATTGGGCCACCATAAGACGTTCGCCAGCATGGTTAATATCACCTAATAATTCACCCGTGTCGATATCGTAGACCATCGTGCCGATTGGGACATGAATGATTAAATCATCACCTTTTTTACCGGTGCAGTTAGCGCCGCTACCACATTGGCCATTTTCAGCTTTGTAGTTACGTTGGTAACGAAAATCTACGAGCGTATTGAGTCCTTTATCGGCCTCAAGATATACACTGCCGCCATCGCCGCCATCGCCGCCATCAGGGCCACCGAAAGGAATAAATTTTTCGCGTCGAAAACTAAGACAGCCATGCCCGCCATTGCCAGCTTCTACTTTAATAATTGCTTCATCGACGAATCGCATAATAAATAATAACCTAAGTGATCAAACATGTTGGAAAAAAGAGGAAGAGGGGAGATGTTAAACTTCAAATAAAACATGATACTTTATTGATAGTTAGACAGTAGGGCCAAGCCCCTACTGTCTAACTATCAAATGGTTTTATCCTTCTAGCTGCTCTGCAGCAACAGGATGAATCCCAACGAATTGGCGGCTTTTAGTACCTTTTGTTGTAAAGGTTACAAGACCTGCTGTGAGCGCATACAACGTATGGTCTCGACCTAAGCCTACACCTTCTCCTGGGTGGAATCGAGTTCCTCTTTGTCGAACAATGATTTCACCTGCTTTAACAAGTTGGCCACCATAACGCTTAACACCAAGATACTTTGGTTTCGAGTCGCGGCCGTTTCGTGTACTACCACCTGCTTTTTTATGAGCCATTGCTATACCCTCTTACTTACTAATTGCGGTAATTTTTACCTGTGTGTAGTTTTGTCGGTGTCCCATTTGTTTCATATGGTGTTTACGACGTCGAAATTTAATAATTTTAATTTTTTTGTGACGAGCATGATCTAATATTTCAGCTGTAACGGTAGCTTTAGAAATAAAAGGTGTACCACAGGTAATTTTATCACCGTTAGCTAACATAAGTATTTCTGTAAATTCATAGGTGCTACCAACCTCTGCGGTTAGTTCTTCTATTTTAAGTACATCACCTTCTTTCACACGATACTGCTTACCACCGGTTTTAATTACCGCATACATAACTCTTCTCCAACATGCCTGCTTGGCTGTAACTGGTTTAACAAAGGAGCGTATTCTATAAAATATCAGCGACGACTTCAAGTTGAATTTAATTTAATGTACAATACCGCACCGTTCCATATCCTGGTCGCAAGGATATCGGTTTATATTTTAGGAGAGTTACAGATGTCAACAATCACATTACAAGCTGAAGCAAGAGCAGATACAGGGAGAGGTGCGAGCCGCCGCCTGCGTCGTCTTGAAAATAAAATACCTGCTGTTGTCTATGGCGGTAGCAAAGAGCCACAATCAATTCATTTATTTCATAACAAAGTTTTAAAAGCCCTTGAGGTAGAGAGTATTTATTCCAGTGTTTTTGATTTGAGTATCGATGGCAAAGTAGAACGGGTTATTCTTAAAGATTTACAACGGCACCCTTACAAGCCTGTTATTTTACACATGGATTTGCAACGAGTTTCTGCTAAAGACGTGTTAGTGAAAATGGTTCCTTTGCATTTTATTAATGAAGAAAAAGCGCCTGGCGTTAAAGATGGTGGTATGGTTAATCATACAATGGTTCATGTTGAAGTACGTTGCCAAGCTCAGCATCTTCCTGAATTCATTGAAGTTGATTTAGCTGCTATGCAATTAGATGATGTATTACATTTGTCTAATTTAAAATTGCCTAAAGGTGTTGAATTAGCAATTGATCCAACAGAAGGTGGTCATGATCATCCTGTTGTTAGCATCCATC
>CAZZGV010000259.1:0-2594 GCA_964654255.1 uncultured Legionella sp.
CAACAGGAACATCCATTAAAATAGAGGATAACTGTTGATGTTGCAGTAATTGCTTGATATTAGGAGATGATGATTTTAGCCACTCCTGTACATAACGGGCATTGCCGTTAGTTTGACCATCCCTTTGAATTGCATCAACCACGCGCGCGGGCATGCGCTCTTTTAGCCCCGGGTTCTTATCAAGCAAATGTTTTAAAAACTCATAATTCTTAGCGTCGCTCTCCAACCACGCTAAAACAGTTAAGCCACCCAATGCATCAAGACTCCTTTCATCAAATAACACATCAAAACAAAACTTCTTCATATGCTTAGGTGACTTCAGCAGCAATGTTTGTAAAAATTCAATCCGGCCTTTGGCTAACCATGTCGAAACGCTACCTACATGGATGAACGCAACATCTATTTTTTGTGGTTTTTCTAAAAGAAGAGATGGCGCATCATCAATATAGTAATCAATTGCACGCACTCCGCTCGATTTCTGAACACAAGACAGTATTGTTGCTATATCTGCATCGCGTAGATACTTAACAAATTCCTTGTTTTTTAAAAGATACGCTAATAAACAGCCATTGCCTGCAACAGGTATATCCATTAGCACTACTGATAAATTAGCGTGTTTAAATAGCTCATCAAAATGCTTCTTCCCAAGGGATTTTTCAGATAAACCTGCCATCCATGTCTTAACAAACAACGCCTCATCTGCTGGCGTATCATTACTATCCACGGCCACCGCCTGCTCCATCACCACAGCCGCTTGAGGCTCATCCTTACCAACAACTAGGAAGGTCTCTTCTCCGCGATGTAATCTATTGCACCAAATATGCAATGCCTGCGCCCTGTGACCTAAGCGATTATATTCTAGTGCCTTTCTCTCCCACTCCTCATCCGTTGATACATTAGAAGCAGGCTCATCTTTTTTAATGTCTCCGCAAAATGGAGCAAAATGCGCGCGCACCTTTTTCTCATCACGCGTGCCAGCTGCTTCAACAATCGTTAAATTCCCTTCCGCTCGTGTAAGAGCCGTTATCAACCGATGAAAAGCCTGGACATACGTCAAATCCATCTCATCTCGCATCGCTCGATGAGCATGGTCGGAAGAACTATCAAACGCCGCGACTAATGCCTTACTCAGCGGCGAAAACACCTTATAAACCAATAAATTCTTTACCCCTAAACCCTGTATTTCAGATACCGTAAATACCACCGCATCGGGCAATAGCCCCCGTACTTCTTCAACATAGTCCGCTAATGTTACAACCACAAAATCAGCCTGGTTTACCCTCAAAAAGTCTAAATTACGGGCAATCTCATCTGGCTCTAACCAAGACACACGACCCAATGGCGCATTCGCAACCGACTCCATCACCAGTTGCTCACCTTTCTCCATCGAACCACCAATCACTCCACGCTTAAGCTTCATCAATTCCGTGACTAATGTAGAAACTTGCTGTGGACAACGATGCGTCTGCGTTAAATGGTGCTCACTTAAAGAGATACCCTGCTGAAAATAAAATGCCTTAATAAACCTAACCGTATGATTAATCTGGCTATATATCGCTTGCTGCTCACCTGAAAAATACACCACGTTATTATTTTCAGCCAAGCGCGCCAAAACTGAAATCAAAGCAGAAGGCATGTTTTGTGCCTCATCTAACAGCACTAACGAATACTTAGGTGCAATCTCAATACCCTTTAACAATGCAACCGAGACCAATCCTTTTTCCTCTAACTGCTTAACGTACTCTAAGTAAACCTTATATATTTGCATCCTTGAATCGCGCGCAACGCGGCTTTGTCGTTGACCCAGCTCAAAATACTCACTCTCCGTCAAGCAAGAAGCGCTGATGCACATCTCTTCCCATAATGCCTCTGCAGAGATATCAAGCGATGCTCGCTTTTCTTTACCACGCCACCATGCAAAAAAATCGTCTTTGCTAACCAATCGCTCACGAGCAATACCCAATGCCTCAACCACCACGTCAATGACGGTTAAAAAACGTACCCTGTCTTTCCAGCTTTCTTGTGGTAAACCCATCGTTCCAAAAGAAACACGCATATTCTCAACCAAACGCGGTTCGTCAGTTATATAAACACAAGGAAGCGCTTCCGCCTCTAAATCAAGCGTCGCTTTTGATAATATCGACAAAGCAATCGTGCTCTTACCTGCACCACCTAAACCCGATACCAACAAAGGTAGCTGTGCGCATGATGCCTGCATTTGAACGTCCGTTAATTCAATCCAACGCCCACCTTGATACTCAATATACGCATCTTCTCTAGTACCCGCCCTTGCTCTCCCCGCCAAGGCTGCCAACTCGTCATCCGCAAGCGCCTCAAATGTTTTATCAATTAACTCGGTTGTTAAACCCAGTTTACCCTCCAAATACTGGCGAACGCCGCCTCCTCTTAAAAATCGGCATCCAGCATAGTCATGATTATCTATGTACTCTAAAACAATCAAAACACCTGCATGCTCAGTCATCACCAAACGGTCCGCTTTATTAACCCGAATGCTGTATAAAACTTCACCAAATACATGAAGCTTTTCAAAACCAAGGCTCTTATAATCCCCTGATTCTAATTGCTTAATTTCA
>CAZZGV010000260.1:0-2590 GCA_964654255.1 uncultured Legionella sp.
GAAAATCAAACTGGTGTAGTTAATCAGAACCATGTCCCCTCAAAAGAGGAAGTGATAACGGAGTGCATGCGTCAGATAACGATAAGCGCTCGGCCAGGGCGGGAAAAACAACACGTCTTCTACGGAATACCTAATGCTGGTACCTCTATTACAGCAACAGCGGTGGACACAGATCCTCTAATGGTCAAATCAATTGGGATAAACTACAAGAGTCCAGCCGTAGGCATGGTTAACTCAGCTGGCGCTGGAGCAGTTACAGGTTTCGCAGTTGGGGGTCCTTGGGGAGCGGCTGTAGGAGTAGGATTAGGAGTCATAGGATCTACGATCACAAGCTTTGGCTTTGCAGGAAAGACTTGGGGTGAAGTTATATGCGAGAAGGACTTTGTCACTCCCACCCGGGAAGCCATTGAAGCTTTTAAGGAAAATGAACCCGCCCCAGAGCTTTTGCTGCCGTTAGTACTGGAGTACAAAGATGCTAGCGATTGTTGGCATCCTTTCCCATCATCTGGAAAGATACCTGCCAAAGGTCGGGCTACGGGGCGCGTCTCTCTTAATGGATGGTTTTATCGAATACAACCAGTTAAGGACGATAAATTAAGCGATTCCATCATACCTCCCGTCGCGAGCCAAACAAATGTCACTCAGATGACCTCCGGCGATAATAAGCCGTCAGTGTTCATGAAAAGAGAAGACTACTTTAAAAATACCTCTGGAGAAAAAGAAACTGAAAGCAAAGATACATTCCCAGTTTCTGCCTGTCGAGAAATAGAAGTTCAGTTTGCGTGGTGGGAGACTGTACGAGGGGATAGTCCTGTTATCGCTCACCTCAAGCTGATGGTGGCAGATTCGAATTATATACAACCAGTGCGGATTCCAAAGGCTGGTAGCATTTTCTTGCTCCCCATATGCGGCGGATTTGCTAGTCCCACAGTTGCATCCTCCGCATCAAGTGAACTCATTGATGCTCTTGTGAAGCAAGCACAGACAGTAAAAGATGCTCAAACCAAGTATCAAAGTGCTCAACAAAAAAAGTAGGCATCTACCATGAATGGGTTTGCATTCAAATTAACGCTGTTACCACTCATCATGCTGATCATGTGCGGCTGGGATAAGACTATTTCCTATGCTTTGTCTAATGCTGAAGATGAAAAAAACTTTGCCCGCACAATCAGTGTTATAAATACGTATTTGTCTCGCGATCCGATGGTCAAGGCACTTCTTGCTGATTCCAATGAGGTCTTGCTCTTGCCTACACAATATACGTCCTACAAAGTTGGCGCTCCTGAAGATGTCGCTCAACAGGTGAGGGAAAAACTCAAGGGAGCCACAAATTTTGATAGGCCAATTAAAGCATCAGAGTATGTCACTGACATTGCCAATGCCTTAGTAGGAGGTACCGAATTTACTGAGAAGATAAATGTCAATGGAGTCTTTAATAAGAATTATCTCAATATCTATTTTCTGAAGGAGGATCCTGAGGGGCTGGTTCCAGATGCATACTTCAAGAATAACTGCTCTTACATAGCAGGTCAGCGAACCATAGTTTGCGATGGATTGTTTGTAAGGCAAAGACTAGATCGATTAGCCAACCTGGAGAAATTTTACAGTGTGGCTATAGTTGATATTCGGACCGGAAACCTTCTTAAGCCGACGGACTTGGATCGTGACCTTCGAAAAAAAGTAAACACGATGTTACGCAGTTCGTTCTTAACCTGGTTTTTAGGCCATGAGATTGGACATGCTGTAGATCATAGTTATCAATCCGCGATCCGAAAAAGTGCTCATTTTGACGAAATACAATTTGATAAAAGTGAACTTGAGGCAGACCTCTTTGTTGCTAAAATACTTTCAGTAAACCCTTCTTTGGCAGCAGGATTCTGGACCGGAATTGGTGAGTTCATTGAACAAGAGTACAGGTCAATGTACTTTGCAGCAGCGGACGCTGCAAAATCAGCCGCGTCAGATCCTAATGAGGAACTCTTTCCTTTGAACTATCCGTTAGAGATCAACCACTGCCACAAGCCACCCCCTCTTCTGATCCGTGCCTTAAGAATCATTGAGGTGCTAACAAAATTGACGCCAGAGCTGGATACCACGGGATACTACAAGGATATTATCGCAAATGTAAAAATATCTTCCTGCACTTCACTCAAGAGGGTCGTTAAGTAAAAATGCCCCTTATCAACAGCCGCATCCAATTAAAACAAGTTATAGGAGGAATGGCTTTTGCGCTAGTCATATTAATTAGTGGCCCTAGCACGGCAACCCAAACTTCATCAATGTCAAGTAATTCAAAATATGCTTGGGTAGCGCAAGTCTACGAGAATTTATTGAATGCCATCGGAGATGGTAGAACACCGCCTAAATTAATCCTCTCTCAAGACAAAACTAAGAGGATAACCTTCTATCCGCAATCATCACAAAGATCGCACGATGCCATAGAAATGGGTGAGGGGGTATTAAATCTATGTCTCGACATGCCGAGCGGACATAAAGAGGCGGTTGCATTCCTTCTGGGGCATGAACTTGCCCATTTCTATAAGAACCACGGATGGATCGGCGAATTTGGTTTGCAGGCAGCAGGGCTGCC
>CAZZGV010000261.1:0-2587 GCA_964654255.1 uncultured Legionella sp.
TTTTATTGACGTTTATAAAAGCCACATTTTGGAGATAAGCATGAGTGTTTTAGTTGGGCGTAAGGCCCCAGATTTTACAGTCCCTGCAGTATTAGGGTCTGGTCAAATCGTTGATAGCTTTAATTTGCATGATAGTTTGAAAGGTAAGTACGGTCTAGTATTTTTTTATCCACTTGATTTTACCTTTGTTTGCCCATCTGAATTAATCGCGTTAGATCATCGCATGGATGAATTTAAGAGCCGCGGTGTAGAAGTGGTTGCCGTGTCAATTGACTCTCATTTTTCTCATAACGCATATCGCAACACATCAATTAAAGATGGCGGCATCGGCCCAGTAAAATACACACTTGCTGCTGACATGACGCATACAATTTGCCAGTCATATGGCGTTGAACATCCTGTAGCCGGCGTTGCCTTCCGTGCAGCATTTGTCATTGATAAAAACGGCGTGGTGCGCTCACAAATGGTTAATGATCTACCTATTGGTCGTAATATCGACGAATTATTGCGAGTGATTGACGCAGTACAATTTTTCGAAGAAAACGGCGAAGTTTGCCCAGCTGGTTGGCAAAAAGGTAAAGCTGGTATGCAGGCATCTCCAAAAGGCGTGGCTGCATATTTAGCAGAGCATGCAGGTTCGTTATAACTATTCTTAGGATTTGTTGGGCCTCATGGCCCAACAAATCCTGGCTGAAAATCAACATTAGGTAACGTGCCTAACGTTGATTTGCATCCCCGGGCAAATGCAATTCCCGCCATGTATTCATCATCACGCAAAATAAATCCGCTGTTTTTTCGGCATCATAAATGGCTGAATGCGCTTCATTAACATCAAACGAAATTCCTGCTGCTTTGACCGCCTTTGCTAGTACTGTTTGACCGTAAATTAAGCCACCAAGTGTTGCGGTATCAAAACAAGTAAACGCATGAAAAGGCGATTTTAATCCAGTGCGTTTAACGGCCTCTTTAATAAATAACAGATCAAACCACGCATTATGCCCGACTAAAACCGCGCGCTGACAATGGCTTTGTTTTAGTGCATTATTAATAGGGGTAAATAAATTTTGTAGCGCTGTTTTTTCATCTAGCGCAAAGCGTAACGGTTGATAGGGGTCAATTTGATTAAAGGCAAGAGACTCAGCGTCTAACACGGCATTTTCAAACGGTAACACATGTTCAAAATGAGTTTTTCCACGGACAAAATACCCTTGTTCATTGATAGTGAGCAATACAACACAAACTTCCAACAGAGCATTTTTATGTGGCACAACCCCCGCAGTCTCGACATCAACCACCACGGGTAAAAAACCACGAAAACGTTGTTTAATATGCTTGCAATCATGTGGGTTCATGAACACTCCATTCAAGTGTGCTTCCTGCAGCAATAGGCACAACACTTGCGCTACCAAAGGGTAAAACAAGCGGGATGGTTTGAGGTTGGTTAATAAGCTCTATTGATTCTTTCGTTATTGGTAGTTGGTAAAATTGGGCGCCAAAATGACCCATGAAATCATTTAATTTAGGGAGTTGATGTAAGCTATCAAAAAATTGTGCATACATAGGCAAGGCAAATGGTGCAGAATAAATTCCTGCACATCCGCACGCACTCTCTTTGTGGCCTTGAGCGTGAGGCGCACTATCGGTTCCTGCAAAAAATTTAGGGTTTCCACTAACAGCGGCTTCTTGTAGAGCACGTTGATCACGTTCGTGTTTTAAAATAGGCAGGCAATAATAATGGGGCTTAATGCCTCCTGCGAGTAACTGGTTACGATTATAGAGCAAGTGATGAGGGGTAATCGTTGCCGCAACATTGTCTGGCGCTTGCAAGACAAATTCAACAGCATCTTTGGTTGATATATGTTCTAAAATGATGCGTAGTTTGGGGTAATCGCGAACGAGTTGTGTAAGATGTTCCTCGATAAACAGACGTTCACGAGCAAAAATATCGCCATGCGTTACTTCGCCATGAATCTGCAGCACTAAATCTTGCTCTTGCATAATATCCAGCAGCGGATAGAGGTGTCGTATCGATGTTGTGCCTTCTTCTGAGTTGGTAGTAGCGCCTGCTGGGTAAAATTTTGCACCTAGGATATAGGCATGCTGCTTGGCGTTTTTTAAGTCATCAGGCGTGACATGCTCATTAAGGTAAAAAGTCATATATGGAAGAAAAGACGTATCGCTCGGCAACGCAGCAAGAATGCGTTGTCGATAGGTACTTATAGCTTCCAGTGTAGTTAGGGCCGGTTGCAAATTAGGCATGACAAGAGCGCGAGCAAAATGGTTTGCTGTCGCTGCTACCGTATGCTTTAGTGCCTCTTTATCTCTAAGATGAACATGCCAATCATCTGGCCGTGTTATTTGCAAAGTGCGCATCATTAAATCCTAGTCGTTTAGTGCTAAAATAGTACGGCGAGAGAATAACACGATTTGGATCACATTCTGAGTTGTTTTTGTTGAAAGAAACGTATAAATTAGGGATGAAACTAACAACATGGAATGATGATTCCACGTGTTTATCACTCATTAATATGGATTAACATATTGATTTGGATAAATAATAGTGAATTTACAACATTGCTGTTGACAA
>CAZZGV010000262.1:0-2571 GCA_964654255.1 uncultured Legionella sp.
CGCCATCAAGAATACGATTACGAACAATCGTTTCTTCAAGAGAACTTAAACTATTTTTTACTTGGTCACAGCAACTATCACCTTTTTCAGCGACTAGCGTTTCTGTGATTTGCTTACGCAGCTCTGATAATCGTTGGTATCGTTGCTGTTTATCTTTCAATAAATAGGCTTGCGTAATTTCTGTTGTTGCCAATTCAGCTACACGTGCTTGCAGCTCAGCATCCACCTCAGGAGCTGTCCATACCCATGCAGCTTTAGCAACGTCTGCTGCCAGTTCATTAATGCCTTTAATGACGCTTTTCATCATTTCATGGCCAAACAACACAGCACCCAACATCACATCTTCATTTAATTCTCGTGCTTCTGATTCAACCATCAAAATAGCATCTTGTGTTCCAGCAACAACCAAATCAAGATCCGATTTAACTTTTGGACCAGGATTCAACAAATAAATGCCATCCTGATATCCAACGCGAGCAGCACCAATTGGGCCCTGAAATGGGACACCAGAAATAGCCAACGCGGCTGAAGCACCAATCATGGCAATAATATCCGCAGGAACATCAGGATTTAACGACATTACAGTAGCAATAATCTGAATTTCGTTAAAAAAATTATTAGGGAATAATGGTCGCAGTGGTCGGTCAATTAAACGTGAAACCAATGTTTCATGTTCGCTTGGACGCCCTTCACGCTTGTTGAATCCACCAGGAATTTTACCGGCAGCGTACGTTTTTTCTTGATAATTAACCGTCAATGGAAAAAAATTGTTCTTTTCTGCCCCATCTTTTTTGCCAACAACGGTGACCAATACTTGAGTGCCATTCATACTTGCAAAAACAGCCCCGTCAGCTTGTCTTGCTATTTCACCTGTCTCTAGTACTAAAAGATGCTCCCCAAATTTAATTTCTTTACTAATTTTAGTGGACACGTTAATTACCTCGTTAAATTATAATAGCTAAAAAAAAAGGCGCAGAAAACAGCGCCTTTTTATTTGAAAATATGTAATTGGTCGATCAATGCCATCAACACTCAATAAGAATCGCGAAGACCAAGGCGTTTAATAAGTGAAGAATAACGATCTTGGCTATTTCGTTTCAAATATTTCAACAATTTACGACGCTTGTTTACCAGTTCTTGCAAGCCGCGACGTGAATGAAAATCTTTTGTATGCGTTTTGAAATGGTCAGTCAAATATTTAATTCGGCTTGTCATTAAAGAAACTTGAACTTCAGGTGACCCTGTATCTTTATCAGCAAGTTGATATTCGCCCACAATTTCTGCTTTTTGCGCGCTCGTTAGCGTCATTATTTACTCCTGGAAATATGCTTTGCCTTGACACATTGTACTAGGCATCGCGCATGGTCTTTCTTTTAAAGGGATGCATTCTACCAAGACATAGCGATAGAAACAAGTTTATTCTACACTTTGCCAGAGCAAAATTATACATCATGTTCAAATTGTAAAACTTAGTAACCGCTTAACTTTTAAAACTCCGTTATCTTGCAACTCACCCAGACCCAAAAAATCAATATCATTTTGATATAAACGTACGCAACCAGCCACTAACCCATCGCCAATCTGATTAACGATTTTTCCTTGCCGCAGCGCCTGTGCAGCGTCTTCACTTAATGCTAATCGTGGCAAGTAACTAACTGCTCTGTCTAATGGCAATAAACATAACATACGTTGCTCATCATCAGATTGATTTTTTAAATCATCAACCGTAAACATTGCTTCATCGTTAAATCCTGCCGTGTACAAACGATGCAAGCGAGTAACATGAGCATAGGTACCCAGTTGCTCTGCAATATCTTCGATTAAATTACGTATATAAGTACCTTTGCTACACGTTACCGTTAGAGATAAACTTCGTCCATCAAAATGGTTTAATTGTAATTGATGTATGAATACCTCACGGGCTTTGCGCTCAATGTCGACACCAGCCCTTGCGTATTTATATAACGGCTGTCCCTGATGCTTTAAGGCTGAAAACATTGGAGGAACTTGTTTAATAGATCCTAAGAAAGTTGCTAAGACCTGTTCAAGTTTATCAGCTGATACAACAACATCTTGTTCTTCAGCAATTACCTCACCTGTTGCGTCACCGGTATTTGTTTTGGTGCCGAACAGACCTGTTACTTCGTAACATTTATCCGCATCTAAAAGATATTGACAAAATTTTGTTGCTTCACCAAAACAAACCGGCAGCATACCTGTTGCCATTGGATCCAAACTTCCTGTATGCCCTGCTTTTTTAGCTTTATAAATTCGCTTTACTTGTTGTAACACGGCATTTGATGTCAGACCTGGCGGTTTATTTACTAACAAAACCCCATTGACATCGTCAAACATCTGAGCTTTGCTCATCGTCTGGCTCTATCTCATCATTGACTTTATCTATTAATCGACTTAAACGCTTACCGTATTCGATTGATTCATCATACATAAAATGCAATTGTGGTACAGTTCGCAGGGTCAGCGCTTTAGCTAATGCGGTACGCAAATGACCTGCGGCATTTGTTAACATAACTTTTGTCTCAGCAGGATCTTGATTAAAAACCGTAAAAT
>CAZZGV010000263.1:0-2561 GCA_964654255.1 uncultured Legionella sp.
TACCTGACAACCCCTCGCCACCAAACGGTTGCAAACCAACCACGGCCCCAATCATGTTACGATTTACATAACAGTTTCCAACATGGATGTTCTGGCGAATATACTCAACTGTTTCATTGATCCGGCTATGAATGCCTAATGTCAGACCATACTTGGTATCATTGATTTGCTCAATTACACTATCAAGTTCCTTGCGTTTATATTGAACAACATGCAATACAGGGCCAAATATTTCTTTCTCTAAAACAACAATACTATCAATTGCAATCGCGGTAGGAGGCATGAAAAACCCAGAATCGCATGAATAACTCAACTGGCATTGATAAATTAACTCGTACTTACTTTTGCATGAGGCAACATGGTCTTTCAATACAGCTAAAGCGTCTTCATCAATCACCGGACCAATATCGGTAGTTAACCAACAAGGATCACCTATACGAAGCTCTGCCATCGCACCTTTGAGCAGCTCAACTAGACGTGGATAGACTTCTTCCTGCACATAAAGCACTCTAAGTGCAGAACAACGTTGGCCTGCACTACCAAATGCTGAGGTAACAACATCAACAACCACTTGTTCCAGCAACGCTGAAGAGTCAACAATCATTGTATTTTGACCGCCAGTTTCTGCGATCAATGGAATTATCTCTCCGCCCCTGGTTGCCAATGTTTTATTAATTAAAGCGGCAGTTTGCGTAGAACCAGTAAAAATAACTGCTTTAATTCGATGATCTGCAACTAATGCTGCGCCTATCGTTTCGCCTGGCCCAGGTAGTAATTGCATAACACCAGCAGGAATACCAGCTTTAAGCATTAATTCAACGGCAAAGTGTGCAACCAATGGTGTTTGTTCTGCGGGCTTGGCAATCACACAGTTTCCAGTAACTAAAGCAGCAACCACTTGGCCCACAAAAATAGCCAACGGAAAATTCCAAGGACTAATACAAAGAACTGTACCACGACCGTGTAGACTAAGTTCGTTAAGTTCACCTGTGTATCCATGTAGCTGGATAGGGTTTGCCAGCATTTTTTCAGCTTGAGCAGCATAATAACGACAAAAATCAACAGCTTCTCTTACCTCTGCTACAGCATCGCCCCAGGTTTTTCCAGCCTCAAGACAAAGCATTGCCAGCAATTGCGGCATATTGTCTTCCATGAGATCTGCAAAACGCTCTAAACAACCAGCACGCTCACCCACAGGTGTCTGAGTCCACTCACGAAACATCGATTCTGCTTTAGTAACAGCCAAATCAATATCCTCAGGTATTGCAATAGCAACCTGCCCTATGACACGACTTGGCTCTTGCGGAGACACAACATTTTGTTTTTTGTACTGAGAAACTCGCTTGCCACCAAGAATAGGAGCAGCTTGCCATTTGCCTAACTCTGACGTTTTAAAATGTTGTTGCAATTCTGCAACTACTTTTCTGTCACTAAAATCGACACCACGTGAATTTTTACGCTCTGGCAAAAATATCGCCTGCGGTAACGGAATATTTTGATTAATTTTACTAAGCAACTGCCGAGCTTTACTTAGTGGATCTTCCACCAGCTCACTAATAGGTGCTTTATCATCGACAATTCGGTTAACAAACGAGGAGTTAGCTCCATTTTCTAATAGACGCCTTACTAAATACGGCAACAAATCTTCATGACTACCGACGGGCGCGTAGATTCTACAAGGAATATTAAACTGATTAGCTGGAACAATTTGCTCATACAACTCATTACCCATACCATGCAAGCACTGAAATTCAAAATCTCGATAATTACCAACTAAATTCAAAATAAGAGCCACGGAATAAGCATTATGTGTGGCAAATTGAGGATAAATAGCATCAGTCATTGTAAGAAGCTTTTTAGCGCACGCTTGAAATGAAACATCCGTAAATACTTTACGAGTAAAAACTGGATACTCCTCAAGACCTTGCATTTGAGATTTTTTAATTTCACTATCCCAATATGCACCTTTTATTAAACGTACCATCATGCGACGTTTCTTACCCCTAGCTAACGCAGCCACCCAATCTAGAAGGTAAAAGGCACGTTTTTGGTACGATTGAACAGCCATACCAAACCCATTCCAACCATTTAAGCTGTCATCATTAAATACACGCTCAATCACATCCAATGATAAATCTAAACGTTCCGATTCTTCAGCATCAATAGTTAAGCCAATATCATATTTTTTAGCTAGTTGAGCTAACGCCAATAATTTAGGCGATAACTCCGGCAAAACGCGTTCGAGTTGTGCCTCTTGGTAACGAGGATGCAACGCAGAAAGTTTAATTGAAATACCAGGCTTACTATATATATCAGCCTCAGCGCTTACTGATTGGCCAATTGTTTCAATCGCTTGAGTATAAGCTTTAAAATATCGCTCTGCATCAAACGCAGTCAATGCGGCCTCACCTAGCATGTCGTAAGAATATCGATAGCCAATCGCTTCTTTTTTCTTGGCTCGACTGATTGCTTCATTAATCGTACGACCCATAACAAATTGCTTACTCATAATACGCATTGCTTTATCAACCGCTGTGCGCACTACACTCTCGCTGCTACGA
>CAZZGV010000264.1:0-2545 GCA_964654255.1 uncultured Legionella sp.
ACATAAACTGCGCATCACACAAAAAATTACGCTTTATCAACAAAATTGGGATGTGATTAAATATGCCATTCAAGAGCAAATCAAAATCTTAATACATCAAGCCGCATCAGCTAAGTGCGAAACTCGTGTTGGAGAAAAAATTATTTTAGAACGCGAGCTGATTATGGCTCTGACTTTGTGGCCAGAACCATGTCTATTCTTACGTCATGCAGATTACAAGCAAAAAATGCTCTTGATGTTTGCTCGCAGATTTTGATGGACCATTTCTCAGGGCAAAAATCCCTGGTCTTTGCTAACTACCCGTGACCTATTACCATTATAAAACACATAAAAAAAACCAGGAACTCCTGGTTTTTAATAATATAATTTTAAATTGCCAATAACTATTCAGCAGCTTCTTCTGATGCTTTAGGTCTATCAACTAGTTCAACAATAGCCATTGGAGCATTATCGCCTGCACGAAAACCACATTTGATAACACGAACATAACCACCAGGTCTCTCTACATAACGTGGGCCTAGTGTTGTAAATAACTTACCTACAGCACTTTTAGAACGTAACGTATCAAATGCTTGACGTCGTGTCGCAACAGTGTCAGTTTTACTGACCGTAATTAAGGGCTCAACATAACGGCGCAACTCTTTTGCCTTTGCAAGGGTCGTTTTAATAAGCTCATGTTCAATCAACGAAGTGCACATATTTGAAAACATGGCTTTTCGATGACTGCTTGTTCGGCTAAATTTTCTGCCTATATTACGGTGTCGCATGACTAAAACTCCTAATAGCTCTTAATAAATTTAAAGATGTCACTACGTGCGCAGTATCTAATTTATTTCAAGCTGTATTATATATATGTTACTCGCCTAAATTTTCTGGCGGCCAATTCTCTAGTTTCATTCCTAAAGACAATGATCGTGAAGCTAATACGTCTTTGATTTCAGTCAACGACTTTTTGCCCAGATTAGGTGTCTTTAATAACTCATTCTCAGATTTTTGAACCAAATCACCAATGAAATAAATATTCTCAGCTTTTAAACAGTTTGCAGAGCGAACAGTTAACTCTAGATCATCAACTGGTCTCAATAAAACCGGATCAAAATCGTTACGTACTTTATTGTCAGAACGTGACTCTTCAAACTTCATGTCAACAAAAGAATGTAATTGACGCTGTAAAATACTAGCTGAAATCCGAATAGCCTCTTCAGGATCAATTGAACCGTTGGTTTGTAACTCAATGGTTAACTTATCCAAGTCTGTTCGATTTTCTACACGTGCATTATCAACGAAATATGCAACTTTCTTAACTGGTGAAAAGGTATTATCAATTTTCAAGACACCAACAGATTTTTGCTGTACTTCTTCATCAAAAACGCGAACAAATGAATCTGTTGAGTGAAAGCCAATGCCTTTCTCAACTGTTAAGGTCATATTCAATTTGCCATTTTCATTCAATGTTGCGATCACCAACTCTGGGTTAAGAATTTCAACACCGTGAGTAATTTGAATGTCACCCGCTGTTACTTGACAAGGACCTTGTTTGTTTACCATCAATGTTGCTTTATCACCGACTGTCATTCGAATAGCAACATCTTTCAGGTTAAGAAGTATATTAACAACATCTTCTTGAACACCTTCTATTGTACTGTACTCGTGCAGCACACCATCTATAGTAGCTTCAGTAATCACACTTCCAGGCATAGACGAGATTAAAATACGTCTTAAAGCATTACCCAATGTGTGACCAAATCCTCGCTCCAATGGCTCCAATACAATACGTGAATGATTTGGTGTATCAGACTGTATTTTTAGAACCTTAGGTGTCAACATTTCATTAATATCAGTGTACATTCGACTATGTCTCCGATTTTACTTAGAGTAAAGTTCTACCACCAAGTTAACGTTAAAATCAGCAGATAAGTCACTCAGCGTAGGTAACGTAGTAAACGTACCTTTGAATGTTCCCATATCTACGGTCAACCAATCACATGATGCACGCTGTTCAGACAAAGCTACTGCTGCAACGATTCTGCCCTGACTTTTAGCTTTCTGACGAATCGCAATAACATCACCGGCTTCAACTAAAAACGAAGCAATATTAACAACTTTGTCATTAACTAATATAGCCTTATGAGCAACTAACTGACGCGCTTCTGAACGTGTGCTCGCAAAACCCATACGATAAA
Organism: uncultured Legionella sp.; assembly: GCA_964654255.1. Taxonomy (GTDB): domain Bacteria; phylum Pseudomonadota; class Gammaproteobacteria; order Legionellales; family Legionellaceae; genus CAZYME01. Next base: position 2,184 of record CAZZGV010000264.1, read on the forward strand.
CAACATTATCAAGGCGACGCTCTAATAGGCCCATCAAATTGCTTAGCCGCCATTTTATAGTAGTTACGAAACTGCTTTTCTAAAACGCCATAGAAACGTCTAATTTTTTGCTTCTCACGTAACTGTACACCATAATCACTTAAGCGTGGACGTTTATCGCCATGCTGACCAGGTTGTTTTTCTGATTTGCATTTTGATTTGTGATCACGCACGCCACTTTTTAATAATAAATCAGTGCCTTCTCTACGTGACAATTTACATTTTGGACCAAGATACCTAGCCATTACTCACTCCTGAATCTTATACACGACGTTTTTTAGGTGCTTTACAACCGTTATGCGGTATACCAGTAACATCGGTTA
>CAZZGV010000265.1:0-2531 GCA_964654255.1 uncultured Legionella sp.
CGCGCTGCGCTGTATACTAACTTCCGTACCTTCAGCAATAGATATCTTTATATATTGCTCATCCAAGCTAGATACTTTACCGAGAATGCCACCAGCCGTTATTATTTCATCCCCTTTTTTTAACTGACCGACCAATTCACGATGCTCTTTAGCTCGCTTATTTTGTGGCCGAATCAGCATAAAATAAAATAAAACAAATATAGCAGCGATCATCATCAACGAAAATGTTCCGTCGCCTTGTGCGCCTCGCGCTCCAGTTGCAGTCGCGGCAGCTACGGCATCACTTATAAAAAAACTCATAGCGTTCTCCTGTAAAATTCGCTGTTAAATCATGATACTGGGTTTTAACCCAGCAGTTAGCGTGACATGATATCGGGATTTCATTCTGAGGTAAATGAATAAGGTTTAATTGGTATGATTAAAGCGCTTTTTTAGTGTCGTCTGACAATAATAAACATTATGTTGAATTAAATATCGCTGACATAAAAGCGGCGTATGTTCAAATAAATGGTGAAGGTAAGCCTGAGTAAATTTTTGGCTGCACACAGGACACTGGCAATGTTGATCAATGACATCAAAACACATGGCAGTTTCGCTAGCTAGTAATGAGATTAACCCACCACTACTATTATACACATTACCAACAAGGCCATGATTTGCCGGGGTATCCGACTCTACAAAGCTTACTCCTCTAGCCACCAATTCTGCCATAAGCGGCACATCTATATCTCCCGTAACATAACAAGGCACATTCTTACATGTATCAAGCCGCTCTAATAATTGCGCAGGTGAGGAAACAGCTGAATCGTGGGTAAAATGCACCCCATATGATCTCGACCATTCCGAATGGTTAGATAATTCAACATAAGGGATAAACGGAAAAATGGTTTCTGGCAATGATAACCAATAGTGAGCAAGACCCTGCGGCAGAACCACTACATTAGGCTTAAGTGTTGTGATAAGCGCTATAATATCTTGAACTGTGTAGTGCGAACGTACCCCATCATAGTGAGAGCGCAGCATATAACGGCCATCTTTTGCCATTGAAAGAGATGACGCATTTAATACCAATAAATTCTGCCAACCGAGATACGTTGCCAAATCAGGTAAATTTTTTAAACATTCAAAACCAGGCTTCATTAATAGTGCGGACAAATGGAAACTTGCAGCGCAAACCTCTGCCTGCTGCCAATTTTCTTGCGTTAAACAACTACCTGCAGACGTAGTTAACACAGGGACTAATCCAATATTTTGATAGCTCATGATTTCCTCAACAACAAACTCGCATCACCATAACTAAAAAACCGATAGCGCTCTGCAATAGCAACACGGTACAACTCCATAGCTTGCTCATAACCAATAAATGCTGACACTAACATTAATAATGTAGACTCAGGCAAATGAAAATTAGTAACAAGCCCATCACAAATTTTAAATTGGTAACCAGGGTAAATAAAAATATCTGTTTCACGACTGCAAGCCTGTAAATCCCCACCACAAGCCGCACTTTCTAAACTACGTAGCGCAGTAGTGCCTACGGCTATAACTCGCTTTCCAGCCGCATGGGCCTTTTTTACCGCAGCACACGTCTCTTCACTTACTGTAAACCACTCATGATGCATTTTATGCTCTTTAATGTCATCAACACGCACAGGTCGAAAGGTACCAGCACCTACATGCAAGGTTGTATAAGCCAAATTTACACCTTTGGCCTTTAATTTTGCCAATATATCCTCATCAAAATGAAGACCTGCTGTGGGTGCTGCCACTGACCCTTTATGTAACGCATAAACCGTCTGATAACGTTGCAAATCAAGCCCTTCATCGGCTCTGGTAATATAAGGCGGCAACGGTATATGACCAATCTCATGCAATATATCATCTATATCACCATCAACACGGCAATAATATAAATCGTCTTGCTTCTCTATAATTTCAATACACCACTTATTATCTAAATGAATTACCGTGCCCGACTTTGGCGTTTTACTAGCTTTGATATGCGCTAAGAACGTATTGTCACCGTTGATACGCTCCACCAATAACTCCACTTTTCCACCACTTGCTTTATAACCATACAAGCGGGCTGGAATAACTTTACTATCATTCATTACTAAAAGATCACCCGACTCAACAAAATTAAGCAAATCTGTAAATTGATGATGACCATGTTCATTTGTTGCGCAATCATAGGTTAATAATCGTGAATCACTACGATGTGTTAACGGATATTGAGCAATCAACTCAGGGGGTAAATCAAAATTAAAGTCTTGTTTTTTCATGAAAAAAGCTAAATCCTGTGAAAATTATGTTAAAGCCCATCTGTCTCTAATCATTCATTTGGCAAATATCGAGCGCCAAGCATGTTATACTATCAGCAATAATAAAAATGGCTATTTTATAACAAATAGTAAAAAACTGCTCATATTTTGACACAACAACAGGAGATGTAATGTAAAAAGACTTAAAGATAAGAAAATTGGCTTATCTTTGAGGAAAGAGTATCCTACGTGCAATTTTTTTAATTACTG
>CAZZGV010000266.1:0-2530 GCA_964654255.1 uncultured Legionella sp.
TTGGATTATTATCTCGTCCAGCGTTGTATCACTTGAAAAAACGAATGGATCCGGCTCGTTATAATGGTGCGAGCATGCTAGGTTTAAATGGTATTGTGATTAAGAGTCATGGTGGTGCTAATGATGTTGCCTTCCAATATGCAATTGAAGCCGCGGTACTCCAAGTCAAAAATAATGTAGTTGATTTGGTGCGTGACCAAATTACAGACTTTATCAATCAGGGATTGTTATTATGATGAATGCAGTCATCAGTGGCACTGGTAGTTATTTGCCAAGGCGTCAGTTGATGAATACTGAGCTTGAGGCAACATTAGATACTAGTGATGAGTGGATTCGTTCACGTAGTGGTATTAGTAGTCGGCATGTTGCTGCAGCTGATGAAACAACATCATTTATGGCTGGGGCTGCGGCAAAAGTTGCTTTAGAGTCATCAGGCATAAATGCTGATGATATTGATTTAATTTTAGTTGCAACTTGTACACCTGATCATTTTTTTCCAAGCATGGCTTGTCATGTACAACATGCATTAACGATTTCTCGGCCGATCCCTGCATTTGATGTGAGTGCTGCTTGTAGTGGATTTGTTTATGCGATGGACATTGCTAAACAATACATTGTTTCAGGTGCCGCCAAACATGTAATGGTTGTTGGTAGCGAAAGTATGTCACGCGCGGTGGATTGGACGGATAGATCTACCTGTGTTTTGTTTGGTGATGGCGCTGGCGCTGTGGTTTTAAGTGCAAGTGATAAACCGGGTATTTTGAGTAGTGTCTTACACTCATCGTATGATAAAGATAAATTTTTAACGTATTCAAATGATCGAGAAGACGATAAAAAGCCATTAATTGGTATGCGTGGTAATGAAGTATTTAAATTAGCTGTTAACATCATGGGTGATATTGTTGATGAAGTCCTTGCTGCTAGCAATTTACAGAAATCTGATATCCAATGGTTAGTTCCGCATCAAGCCAACATTAGAATCATCCAGGCGATTGCAAAAAAATTGTCACTTCCTATGTCACAAGTCATTGTAACCATCGAGCATCAAGGTAATACCTCGGCCGCTTCTATCCCGTTAGCATTAGATTTCTCTATTCGAGAGCAGCGTATTAAACGCGGGGACTTGCTACTGTTAGAATCGTTTGGTGGTGGAATGACCTGGGGCGCAATGGTTGTTCGTTATTAGGAGTCTGAACATTATGCCTATTACTGCATTTGTATTTCCAGGTCAAGGTTCACAATCCGTTGGCATGTTGAGTGAGTTGGCCGTTAGTTATCCATCGATACGTCATCATTTTTCTTCTGTTTCTGAGCGAGTTGGTTATGATCTTTGGGACTTGGTCCAACAAGGCCCTGATACAAAATTAAATCAAACCGAGCATACACAAGTTGCGATGTTAGTCGCAGACGTAGCTGTCTACAAACTGTTTCAAGAACATAGCGTATCTGCTGCAATGATGGCAGGTCATAGTTTGGGTGAATATGCTGCATTAGTATGTGCTGATGCCTTGAGTTTGACAGATGCAGCAATTTTAGTTCAGAAACGTGGCCAGCTTATGCAAGAAACGGTTCCTTTAGGTCAAGGAGCAATGGCTGCTATTGTTGGTTTAACAGATGAGGACGTTCAAACGCTTTGTATAGAAGCGAGTACTGCTGCACATCAGGTTTCTCCTGCTAATTATAATGCCATAGGTCAAGTGGTCATCGCAGGCCATACAGTATCTGTTGAAAAAGCGATTAAGCTTGCGGAAGCAAAGGGTGCGCGGATGGCAAAAATCATTCCGGTTAGTGTTCCTTGTCATTGTTTGCTTTTGACAGAAGCAGCCAGGCAATTTGCAGATAGTTTACAAAAAACCGACTTTAGAGTTCCGTTAATACCGGTTATTAGTAATGTCGATCTAAGTACTTATCAGTCTGTTGATCAAATAAGAATGTTATTGCGTGAACAGTTATATCGTCCAGTTCGGTGGGTTGAGACTATTCAACACATGAAAAATCAAGGTATTGAACAAATTATTGAATTGAAATCTATTATAGGTGAGAACAATCTAAAATATTACGATAATTGCTCACATAATCCATTCATAGATAGACAAAAATCATTTAATTCCGATATTAAAAATTGGCTAAAATAGGGAAAGAGAAATAGAAGTGTTATATTGCATTTAAAATTATGACAAAACAAAATAAATAAAAAATGTTAATAGAAAAAATTATTACAGACCAAAGTTTGCCGATTTCTAAATTGTTTATTGAGAAAAATATAAATAATTTCCAAAATGCTGTTTTTTATGTAAAAAACCTACCTTACAAAAGAAATGAGAATAAGCAAGACCCTGCAATTGCACTAATAGATAGTTATGGCACTTGTAGCACTAAACATGGTGTATTGAAAGCACTTGCAGACGAATTAGAAATAGAAGAAATTAAGTTATACTTAGGTATTTTTAAAATGAATAAAAAAAATACACCTAATATTACTCGAATCCTTGCTAAATATAATTTGGATTACATTCCAGAAGCACATTTT
>CAZZGV010000267.1:0-2527 GCA_964654255.1 uncultured Legionella sp.
GTCGCAGTTCCTAGATTGCTGCAAACAACTCAGTAATAAAAATGCTGGGTTTTACACACCAACGGCTGTGGAAAAAGCCAATCCCACAGTCGCGGAAGCAAACTTAAGAAAAATGAAATTAATGTTAAACATGCGCGTTCAATAACTGGAGGAAAAAATATGTTGGTTTTAACACGAAAAGAAGGTGAGTTAATCCTCATCGACAAAGGACGAGTTCAAGTCAAAGTAACAAAGCCTTATATGGAGGTGGATAGAGAAGAAATTTTCTTAAGAAAACAGGCTGATGCCGATCAAAAAGGACACTCCGATGCAATCGCTAGTTAAATTCTCTTTGATTGGATTATTGGGCGTTGTTGCCCTTTCAACACAAGCCGCCAATGTGACGCAAATCAACCGGTACGCCACGATTGATAACAAACCATTGTCTGCACAAATTAACCCCCTGCTGGCAGTCCAGCAGGTTCACTTTTCGCAAGACATCAAAACCGTTGGGCATGCCATGACGTATTGGCTGGGTTACTCGGGATTTAGTTTAGCACCAACCGATAAACAGCCACCTAGCTTGCAAGCAGTCATGAGCCAACCGTTACCACAAATAGATCGAAACCTTGGGCCACTGACGGTCAAGGATGGTTTGGAGGTATTGGCCGGCCAGCAAGTATTTACCTTAGTTCACGACCCCTTGTTGCGCGAGGTGAACTTCAAATTAAAACCTGCTTTTGCACCAGTCGTTAAACACGCATCGAGGAGTAAATCATGACCATCAAGAAACTACCTGTGCAGTGGTTGATTTTATTATCGTTGAATCTCGTTTTGGGTATTACCATCATTCTGTTATTGCCTAAAACCAGCCATGAACCGACGAACATTAATAACCACTTAGATGTGATCCAATCGCAGTTAACCAGTCTTCAACAAGCCGTCAAAGCCCCTGCCGAGAAAATCGACATTAGTTCGATTAATCAGGATTTCAATCGACTGGCGACTCTCATTGGCGACTTGAAAGCCAAGGACGAGGGACAACTGAATCAACTCGTTGTTGAAAGCCGAACGCAATTGTCCAATAAGCTTGATGCCATGCATACGGTCATCAATTCGTTGGATAAAAAACAGCATCCGATAAAATACCTAGCGGTAAGCTCCTTGCCTTTTAAGGTCGATAGTATCGATAGCATTCAGCAAGTGAGTGTTGCGAGCGTAGCATATGACTACAAAACGATTCCACTTGAAAAAAGTGATGCGCTGGCAGGATGGACGGTTGTAGCGGTTGATTTTGGTAAACAAAAAATAGAATTGGAAAACGTAAACAAAGAGCGTGTGGTGGTGGCATTGGAAGGAGTTGAGCCAAATGCTTAAGCCAAGCTGCCTTGTGATTGCGTTGATGTCTGTCCACGTTGCTCATGCGGAATTGAATATACCTGGCTTAAGTACGCAACGGCTAAATATGCTTGCGGCGCAAGATCAGACGCTTGCTAAAACAGGACTCACTCTGAATGAAGATGATGTGACTTCTGATCAAGATATCAAGAACGTTAAGTTGTCCGAGCAACAAACACACGAAGCCAGCGTCTGGGGATTAACGGAAGATGAGGAAAAGCGCTATGCCTTGTTAATGCAAAATCGCAGTGGCATTTATTACCGTGGGCTGCGCCAAACACCCATTGATATCTTGGGCATTCATGCTCGCAATGAAACGGAGCGCAATCATTTTGCAGAGTTGGCAGCAAAACAAGAAGCACAAAAAGTCTCGAAAAACATTGCTTGGAATAATGCGTTTTACAAAGCATATAACAAGCTCTATGAAAACATTCCGGTGGTTGGCGATTTTGACCCAACCCCTTATTCACCTTATGCCCACAAGCCGTTGCATTTAAACGATGGCGAAACATTGTATTTCTTTATCAAGCCTGATACGGCAGTTAAAACGGTATTGATGCTGTTAGTTGACGCCATCGACGCCACACCTAATACCCGTTTGCATGTCCTCTTTTTAGAGTGTGATGATCTCTCCATTCAGCTCTGGGCAAACCAACATCAAGTCCCGCAAGCGTTAGTGAGCAGCGGGCGCATTACTTTGAACCATGGCGATCTGAATTATCAATCACTGAGCATCGCTAAAAAATCCACGCCATTGTTATTGCTCTCTAAAAACGGCGTATCAAGCGTCGTTGATCTGGGGAGGTTTTAGCATGCGACCCCTGTCAGTGATAATTGGCTTCCTGATGATTGCATCCTGCTATGCCGTCCAAATCGTGAAAATTGAAAGTTATTGGGCGGATACACAAGCAACCATCGCCGAAGAGTCTCTGAAATTAAAAGAGACACTGGATGCTCGATTACCAATTAAAAGCAAAGCCACCGCTGGCAAAGTGTCTCGTCATCATGTGGCATTTTCCGGGTTTTCTAATGCCATCTTCATCATTGGTGATGATCCAGTTTCCAAACAATGGTTAAGCGAGCACGCAGACGAACTACGACAACTTCTTGCGATAGGTTTTATCACCAACATCAAATCTGCACAAACGCT
>CAZZGV010000268.1:0-2524 GCA_964654255.1 uncultured Legionella sp.
TGAAGAAGAGCGGCGGCTTTGTTATGTAGGGATGACACGCGCTATGCAAAAATTAGTGATGTCTTATGCTGAGATACGCCGTCAATATGGGCGCGAGGAATACCATAGGCCCTCACGTTTTTTAAGTGAGCTACCTCAAGAATTGTTGGATGAAGTGCGGCCGAAAGCTCGTTTTCAAGCGCCTGCTGGTATTAGTAAGAGTATCGCATCAACGATTGCTGAAGACAGTGGTTTTCAGTTAGGTGAGAGCGTTAGTCATGCCAAGTTTGGTCAAGGTGTGATTCTGGCTGTGGAAGGGGGGGGCGCACATACGCGAGTTCAAGTGAGATTTGCTCAGCAAGGTAGCAAATGGTTAGTGCTGGCGTATGCGAATTTATCGAAAGTGTAATGATGTATTTCTTCCTTGAATTTAAGGAAGACAGATGCTAGGGTTCATTTCGCAAAGAAATATTCAAATTAAGGGGAAGGGCGTGAAAATAACAAGTTTATTAACCGTAGGGGCTCTGGCAACAATGATGGCCTCACCTGTTGCTTTGGCAGCTGATAGCATGTCTCCAGAACAACAAAAACAAGTTGAAAAGATTGTTCATGATTATTTAATCAGTAACCCAGAAGTGCTTATCGAAGCGTCACAAGCATTACAGCAAAAGCAACAACAAAATGCGCAACAACAAGCAAAAGCAGCTATTTCAGAAAATGCTGCTCAATTGTTCAGTGGTAAACTATCTGTAGCAGGTAATCCAAAAGGTAATGTGACACTGGTAGAATTTTTTGATTACCAATGCATTCATTGTAAAAAAATGTCGCCAGTGGTTGCTGAGTTGATTAAAAAGAACGATAACTTGCGTGTTATTTATAAAGAGTTTCCTATTTTTGGTGATAGTTCAGAAACTGCTGCTAAAGTAGCTTTAGCTGCTGCAATGCAGGGTAAATACATGCAAATGCATGAGGCGTTATTGAAATTAGATCAACGTTTAGATGATAAATTAGTCATGAGCACTGCTAAATCTGTTGGATTAAATATGACAACACTGCAGAAAGATATGGACAGCCAAACGGTGAAGGATGCGTTGGCTGAGAATCGTGCGCTTGCAGAAAAAATGCATTTGATGGGTACGCCAGCATTTGTAGTTGCTGCAACACCTGCAGGTCAGTTTGATGCTAAGAGTGAGCCAACATTTATTCCTGGCGCGGCTAGTGAAGAAGCGTTGCAAGATCTAATCAAAAAAGCAGCAGGTAAATAAGGTAAATAATGTCCCTTCTTCCTCTTAAGAGATAAGGGACATTGAACAACGCCACATCGAAAAACACAATTTTGCACAGAACATTGAGATCCACATGAAAAAACCAACTACTTTCCAAGATATTATCCTAACGTTACAACAGTTTTGGGTAGCACAAGGGTGTGTATTGTTACAACCACTAGATATGGAAGTAGGCGCCGGCACCTTTCATCCGGCCACTTTTTTACGCGCCATTGGCCCAGAGTCTTGGTCCGCGGCTTATGTACAACCGTCAAGACGTCCTACCGATGGGCGATATGGTGAGAATCCTAATCGTGGGCAACATTATTATCAATTTCAGGTCGTATTAAAGCCTTCCCCCTTAGATATCCAGGAAAAATACTTGGATTCCTTGCGTGCGCTAGGTATTGATCCATTAGCGGATGATATCCGTTTTGTGGAAGATAATTGGGAGTCGCCTACATTGGGTGCATGGGGTCTTGGTTGGGAAGTATGGCAAAATGGCATGGAAGTATCGCAGTTTACTTATTTTCAGCAAGTCGGTGGTTTGCCATGCAAACCTGTTACTGGTGAATTAACGTATGGTCTTGAGCGTCTTGCTATGTCGATTTTAGGCGTTGATAGTATGTTCGATATGCCATGGGGAGAAACAGCCCAAGGAACGCTTACGTATGGCGATGTTTTTCATCAAAATGAAGTAGAAATGTCTGCTTATAATTTTGAGCATGCAAATATTGATGTTTTGTTTCAGCAATTTGATTATTACGAAGCGGAAGCGCAAAAATTAGTTGCTCTGCAATTACCCTTGCCGGCTTATGAAATGGTACTAAAAGCATCGCATGTGTTTAATTTATTAGATGCACGGCATGCTATTTCAGTGACTGAGCGGCAGCGTTATATTTTACGGGTTAGACAATTGTCTAGAGCAGTTGCAGAGGCCTATTATCAAGCGCGCGAAGCACTTGGCTTTCCTTTAAAGGTGTGTGATGTTGAATGATTTGTTATTTGAATTAGGTACAGAAGAGTTACCATCGGGCGCTGTTTGGCCGTTAGCTGATGCGTTAGCTAATCATTTGGTAGCTGGTTTTGCGAAAGCAACTATAAAACATGGAAAGGTTCATCGTTTTGCTACACCAAGGCGATTGGCGGTATTAATACACGATGTTGAGGTTATACAACCTGGGCAGGCTATTGCACGTCGTGGTCCGGCGGTGGTTGGTTCAACTGATGCTGAGGGCAAACCTTCTCCGGCGGTATTGGGTTTTGCAAAATCCTGTGGT
>CAZZGV010000269.1:0-2499 GCA_964654255.1 uncultured Legionella sp.
CTAAAAGCAAGTAGTTTACCTATTATTTAATCAGAGGCATAGAGATAGATCGTGCTCATTTTTCGTTATCTTGCTAAAGAAGTTTTTGTAACTTTAATAGCATTGACAGCTATTTTGTTATTGATTTTTATGAGCAATCAATTTGTTCAATATTTGAATCGTGCCGCAAGTGGAAAAATCCCTGCGATGCTGGTTATTAAATTAATGATGCTGGAGATGCCTAATCTAATGGGGCTGTTGCTGCCACTTGGATTTTATATAGCATTATTGGTTGCTTATTGCAGGTTATATGCTGAAAGTGAAATGACGTTATTACAGGCCTGTGGCTACGGTCCAGTGCAGCTCTTAAAGCATAGCTTTATTATGGCAACTATTGTAGCTACAGTTGTGGCTATTCTTATGATATGGGCGAGCCCAATTATTTCAATTGAGCGCTCTAAATTATTACGTGCTACAGGGATACAAACACTAATTCAAACGATAGTTCCGGGCCGGTTTCGTGCTATTTCTGGTGGTAAACAAGTTTTTTATGTCGAGTCTATGAATCGCGGGCACACCAAGGCTAATCATATTTTTTTGGCGCGTCTTGTTAAGAAAGATGGTAAAGATCCTCAGTGGGATATTTTATGGGCAAAAACTGCCTTTGCACAAAAGGAAGCAGGCTCTCATGAAGACTATTTGATTTTGCAAGATGGCAAAGAGTATCAGGGCTTGCCTGGCCATGCGGATTATCAAATCGCTGAATTTGATCGATATAAGGCACGGCTTCCGCACCCTACAGTTGAAATAAAAAGCGATCTTCATACGGCAAGTACGTCTAGTTTATTTCCATTAAATAACCCTGATTTGGCGAAAGCTGCAGAATTACAATGGCGCTTGTCAGTGCCTCTGATGGTATTAACATTGACACTGATGGCAGTGCCGTTAAGTCGCGTGAATCCCAGGGCAGGTAAATTTGCTAAATTACTTCCTGCTATTGTTCTATATATTATTTATGCAAATTTTATGTTTGTGGCACGTGATTGGTTGCTTTCGGGTAAAACGCCTGCTTGGTTAGGGCTCTGGTGGCTTCATGTTGTTGCAGCAATTGTTGGCCTATTGCTTATTTACCGTAATCAAGCGAAGTTATCATGAAATTACTCGATCGCTATATTGCAAAGACCATATTATCGTCTATTTCGTTAGTCACGTTGATGTTGGCTGGTTTGCAAATTTTTATTTTATTTGTTCATGAGCTAGATGAAATAGGGAAAGCCAATTACGGGATATTGCAAACCGCTATGTTTGTGTTGCTGCAAATGCCCTATCAAGTGTATTTGTTTTTTCCTATGGCAAGCTTACTGGGTTGCTTGATTGGTTTGGGTGTTATGGCTAATCATCATGAGTTGGTTGTTATGCGTGCAGCAGGGATGTCTATTGGTCAAGTAACGATGGCTGTTCTAAAAGCAGCATTGGTTGTGATCGTTGTGGTGACCCTTGTAGGTGAAACAATAGTTCCAAAATTGGCGTACTTCGCTAACGATCAAAAAATGCAGGCATTAACTAAAGACCAGGCGTTACGCACGGCGAGCGGTGTATGGTTGCGATATAAAAATGACTTTGTAACCATTGGAACCATTTTACCGCATAATAAATTATTAGATGTTTTTCAATTTCACTTTGATGCGGATTTTCATTTGCGTTTTGCACGTAAAATTGACCATATAGATTATAAGCATGGGGCATGGCAAGCTTATGGCGTAGCCGAAACAAGTATGCTGAAAGGTCGAACTGAAGCGCGAAAAATAGAGGAAATACCTTGGGGCGTTATGATTCAACCGAGTATTTTAAAGGTAAGTAGCAGTGAGCCTGATGAGATGACGCTTGTTGAGTTACATCGGTATTTGCGCGCTCAAAAAAAGAGCCAGCAATCAGCGCTGAATTATCAATTGGCTTATTGGCAGCGTCTTATTCAGCCATTAACAACGGTGGTTATGATGGTGCTTGCGATTCCATTTATTTTTGGCCCTTTGCGCTCCTCAACCATGGGTTCAAAATTAATGGTAGGCGCAACTGTAGGGTTTGGTTTTCATATTATTAATAAATTTTTTGGCCCTGTTAGCGAGGTATTTCAATGGCCACCCATAATTGCAGGCATTGGACCAACATGTATATTTGCGCTGTTGGGCATTTATCTTATGGGTAGGGTGAAGTAAGGTGTTTATTAATAAACCGAGTGAGTTGTCATGAGCAAGACTCTGAATATTCAGTAAGCCTGCATGACTAACAACAGTGCTAATGGTTAGTCTGTAGCCTGAGTAATATAGTTAATTATATAACAATACGCGCTAGGACAAAGAGAGGAAAGAAATGTGTTTTGCATGCAATTCGGCATTATCTGTATCATAGGCAAAGGGCGGGTTAAGGGATTTTCTCCATAAACTATTTTTGGCGGATGAATGAAACATTATCGATTGACTGAGGGGTGGATTTTGAAAATTTGTTTGGCAACTATAATCG
>CAZZGV010000270.1:0-2467 GCA_964654255.1 uncultured Legionella sp.
GAACTCCACGATCAGGATGGCGTTCTTCGCCGCGAGGCCGATCAGCGTCACCAGCCCGATCTGGAAGTAAATGTCGTTAGTCATGTCCACGAGCCATACGGCAACCAGGGCCCCAAAGACCCCGAACGGCACGGCAAGAATGACTGCGAAGGGCACGGCCCAGCTCTCGTACTGCGCGGCCAGCACGAGGAAGACCATGAGCAGGCCGAACCCGAACGCCGCAACCGATTGGTTGCCGGCCTTGCGCTCCTGATACGAAATACCGCTCCAATCGAGGTCGAACCCCTGAGGAATCAACACCTCCTGGGCGGCCCGCTGCAACGCATCCAGCGCTTCCCCTGAACTGTAGCCGGGCGCAGCCGAGCCCAAGACAAGCGCCGTATTGAATCCGTTAAAATGGGTCACAGGATCGGGACCGCTGCCATAGCTCGTCGAGACCACCGTATCAAGCGGAATCATCGTCGGACCTTGCCCCTTATTCAACGCACGCACGTAGATCTTGCTGATATCGGCAGGCGTCGATCGGTACTGCGGCTCCGCCTCGGTTTGGACGCGATATACGCGACCGAACTTCACGAAGTCATTGATGTAGAAATTTCCAAAATAGGCTTGGAGCGTGTCGAACACTTCCGAAATCGGCACACCCAGCGCCTTGGCTCGCTCACGGTTGATTTTGGCGCGCACGCGCGGAGCGGTCACGCGAAAACTGGTGTTGGCGGCGCCAATAGCAGGATCCTGTCTCGCCTTGGCGACGAACTCCTGAGCCGCCGCCGCAAACCTCTTGAAATCGCCGCCGGTCGGATCCTGTATTTGTACGGAAAAACCGCCGGTCGCGCCCAGACCACGAATGGAAGGGGCGTTGAAGGCCAAGACCAGCCCCTCCGGAATCTTGGCGAACTCCCGGAAGGCCGCCGCGATGATGGATTTCACGTGGTTCTGCTGGCCGGCTCGCTCATCCCAATGTTTCAAGGGAGCAAACATGGTGGCCGTATTGGTGCCGCGGGTATTGAACACAAAATTCTGTCCGGACAGGGTCTGAGTTCCGTACACGGCTGGAATGGATTGATAATAATTTTCGACCTTCTCGAGCACCGCATCGGTCCGCTTTTTGGAAGCGCCATCAGGCAGTTGGACGATCGTAATGAAGTAGCCTTGGTCCTCATCAGGCAAGAATGCCATGGGAACGGTTCGAAACAGAGAGGCTGCAATAGCGAGCACCGCTCCGAATATGAGCAGCGAGAACAGGCTATGCCTGAGGGTGAGCCCCACCACCTTTCCGTAACGCAGCAGGATCCACTCGAAACAGCGGTTGAAGAGTCCGAAGAAGCCTCGGTGATGACCATGGTTCGGCTTGAGCACGAGCGCGCAGAGGGCTGGGCTGAGCGTCAATGCCACGAAACCGGAAATCGTGACGGACACCGCGATCGTAATGGCGAATTGCTTGTACAATTGACCGGTGATGCCGCCTAAGAACCCCACCGGCACGAATACGGCGCACAATACCAAGACGATTGCGATGACCGGTCCGGTCACCTCGCCCATGGCTTTTTTCGCCGCCTCCCTCGGCGAAAGCCCGTCGGCCATATGGCGCTCGACATTTTCGACGACCACGATCGCGTCGTCCACCACGATACCGATGGCCAGCACCAATCCGAACAGAGTCAGCGTGTTGATCGAAAACCCCAGCGATTCCATACCGGCGAACGTCCCGATGAGCGACACCGGCACCGCCACGGCAGGAATCAAGGTCGCGCGCCAACTCTGAAGGAAGAGATAGACCACCAGAAGCACCAGGATCATCGCATCGCGCAACGTCGCCACGACTTCCTTGATGGAGACCTCGACGAACCGCGTAGTGTCGTAGGGAATATCGTAGGTCACGCCGGACGGAAAGACCTTGGCGAGCCCCTCCATCTCCTGTCGCATCCGTTTCACCGTATCGAGCGCGTTGGCGCCGGGGGAGAGAAACGTGATGAGCAGGGCGGTCGGTTTGTGGTTGTACCGGCCTTCGAGGACATAGGACTGGGCCCCCAACTCAATCCGCGCCACGTCCTTGAGGCGGACCGTCGATCCGTTCGGCATGGCCCGCACAATCATCTCCTCGAATTCACGGACATCCGACATCCGCCCCTCGGTAATCAGCGGCAAAGTGAGCTCGGTCCCGTTCGGCGTCGGTTCTCGTCCGATTGTCCCGGCGGGGAAGTCCCGGTTCTGCTCCCGTACCACCGTGGCAACGTCCGTCGGCGTCAGACTCAACTGCGCCATGCGCACCGGATTCAGGATCACCCGCATGCTGTAGTTCTGTTGTCCGAAGACCGTCGCATCACCCACGCCGGGCAGCCGTTTGATGTTGTCGATAATGCGAAGAATGGCAAAGTTTGAGAGGAAGAAGGCATCGTGCTGCGGATCGGTGGACTGCAGCACCATAACGGCGAGCAGGTCCGGAGACATCTTCTTGACCGTGATT
>CAZZGV010000271.1:0-1051 GCA_964654255.1 uncultured Legionella sp.
GAGCCTGTCCCTGTTGATAGCTCTAATTTAACCTCAATGCTAAGTAAATTATATGGAGATGAGCCTTGTTACTTATATGATAATAGAAAATATAAAGCTCAGCTCTCAGTTCTTATTGATGCATTAGCAAACGTGATTTTGAGCGATGAGCTTAATCCAAATGTAGAGAATATCTCTGAAGAAGTACAGCTTCTGAAAATGAAACTCGAAGATACAAGCTATGTATCAGACCATCCTCAAGTTCAAAGAGCCTATTACCAAACATATAAAAAAAATCTAGAAACTATTTTTTTTCTGATTAAAGACTGGGACGAAACAAAAAAACGTCAGTTTATTATGAAGCTAGGGGAGCGAGTGATGGTATGCGCGACAGGCGCCCATACTCAGTTAGCAGAGATCTTGTTCGAGTTAACAGAAAAACCCTCTGTTATTTCATGGTTAGCAGGATTAAGAAAAAATATTGTGCATCTGTTTGCTGATAACTGGGTAGTAAAGCATCGGATTGAAGATGGCAACAGCATTCATGTTCATTACTTCTGTCATACTTACGCAGAAGCCTCTGGATGGAATATTCCGGGTTTTAAGATGATTGAGGGATATAGTGATGAGCAATTTAAACCTCGTGCCCTGAATCAGACAACACAGCAAGAGTTAAAGCGTCATTTTGAAACAAAATATAATTATCAGGCTATGAATGACAATATCGTTGTTAATTTCAATTTGCTACTCTCACCTTACTATAATATTCCATTAACTCCTGATCATAATACAAACATTTGCTCTATTCTTGAGCCTTTTACTCGTCATGACATATTTGATATGAGCGCTGTATATACGGATGGAGATGGTGAAGAAGATGGATGGAGAATTAAACCAGATTTCGAAGCTAATCTCCCTAAATATGTTAAGGCATTGTTGTTAAAAGAAAAAGTTATTACTTCAAATATACCTCAAATAGTCAATGAAGAAATGATACCTCTTCTTCAAGAGGAAATTAATCGGTTAAAGCTTAAATATGGTGAGACTGATAATCGTATTCAACTATTAGAAA
>CAZZGV010000271.1:1061-2457 GCA_964654255.1 uncultured Legionella sp.
TTCTTCTGTGCACCATCACTCAAGATGAAACGACTGATCATCTATCGAAAATTTCTACCCATCTTAATGAAGTATATCTGAATAACCGTTTAGATAAATATAATTCATTTGAGAAAATTGGAATCTGTTTGTTAAACATGTTGATGCTCCTTCCACTCGGAATACCCGGGGCCATCAAGTATGCTACCACTGAAAGTTTTTTCTTTAGTCTTCGTGGGAAGTCACAAGAATTACTAAATACCATACACCAAGAAGCGTCATTATGCTGTTGATCTAATGAGAAAGCATATACCCCACACATTTGGGAAAGACCGACCCTAATTGGTGCGCTCGGAGGGGCTCGCCACCCCGACACCTTGGTTCGAAGCCAGAATGATCAATAATAAAATCAGTGAGTTGCGATGTAACAAATCAATCAACTACTGCCCAACACGGCCCTACACGACTGAGGGCACATCTCATACTGTTACAAATCTGCTACACGTTATTTTTAATCAAACATCCATTCTTTACATGAATTTTTAATAAAAATATTTGCGTCCATATCTATGGCTGTGTATAATTTAATCATGAAAACACTCAAGCGTGATAACGTCCTATCTCATATGAAATCCGGTGTGGTTTACCGGAGGGTGGGTCTATTGCCATACTCAAATAACCTAGATCGGGATTTAAATACCTTAGTTAATCAAAACAAGTTAAAAAGGCCAGCGCCAGGATTGTATTACAAACCTAAGACCTCTCGGTTCGGGTTATTGCCTCCGTCTGATGAAGCATTGGTGAAAGCTTTTCTAAAAAAACCATTCCTCATGTATTCATGGAACGATTACAACACCTTGGGATTAGGATTAACGCAGTTATATAATCAAGTCGTCGTTTATAATACTGAACGGCATGAAGAGGTGACACTTGGAAATAGAAAATTTGCGTTCAAGCGCCCTAATAATGGATTTCCTGCACAATTAACTCGCGAATTTTTATTGGTTGATTTATTAAACAATGCCAAGTATTTAACTGAAGATGTCAATGGCTTAGAGTCAAAAATTAAAACGAAGCTAGGGGAGTTTGACCATACACTACTACTCCAATTAGCGGAGCAGCACGGGAAAGTATACACACGAAAATTAATAACCGCACTATTGGGAAAATAACATGTTTTTACACGAACTACCCGATGCAAAAGACTTATTTCTTGTTGTTTCAGAAGAAAAAGCAATTAATCCAAGCATTGTCGAGAAAGATTATTGGGTCATGCATACCCTCTGGGGATTACAACAGCAAGGATTTGATTTTGAATTAAAGTAAACGGTGAATTAACCCCACCTATGCAGGCAAAGTCAGGTCAGGTCAGGTAAGCTTCTCATATTGTGTAGGAGCTGAGGGTTAATGTTGTAGG
>CAZZGV010000272.1:0-2451 GCA_964654255.1 uncultured Legionella sp.
TCAGAAAATGAAACGACGTAGTTGTTTTGTGGTAGATGAGTATGGTGATTTGCAAGGCTTGGTTACCATGGAAGATATTCTTGAGGAAGTTGTTGGAGAATTTACAACTGACATAGCCGCTTTAAGCAAAGACATCACACCACAGGATGATGGCTCAGTGATTGTTGATGCTAGCATTACATTACGTAATTTAAATCGATTATTAAATTGGCATCTTCCTTTAATAGGTCCCCGTACGTTAAGTGGTTTAATTATTGAATATTTGGGTTATATTCCTCCGGCCGAGTGCTGTTTAATGATTGAAAACTACCAAATTGAGATTTTAAAAGTGGGTGATAATACAATTAAAAGTGTATTGATGTTAAAGAGCGGGAAAAAACGCAAGCACTAAGCCTGTAAAACACTGCTATCCTTAACGTAAGACGCTACTGAGCCAGCTTATTTTGGGGGTGCGATGCCAGAACACCTAATCGTCCGTCTCTTGATAAACCAGATTGATCGTTCTAAAGCAGTCATTAGATATGAGACCAAGCAGCTGGAGAGCAGTCTTTGGCGTATTGTTAATTTATTGGAGGGTGGTGCTCTCTGGTCAGTTATGCCAGACAAACCATCGGTTATGTGGTTAGATGCTGTTTTTCAATCCGCTGTAAAATCTTGGCGAATCAATGCCGCAAAACAATTGATTCATTTTTATAAAAAAGAATCCCCACGAGCAGCAACTGTAAAATTAGATGAATTGTTTAATGCTATTGATGCTCTGCAAGAGTCAGCTGTTTGTGATAAAAATGCTGAAGATAATTGAACATATCTAGAGCGGGTGATGTTTTGGCAAAATCATTTGTCAATTGATCAGTCCATTTTCCATCATTTAAATGCAGTGTGATAGGTATATATCCGTTATCATCTGGATAGAGTGCCAACACCCAGTTTCCTTTAATGAGAGCGTAGAGCTTCTGCTCATCAAGTATTGCAAACTCCTCTTTACGTAAATGCAATTGGCCTGTTATAGGATCAATAGTAAAAAACTTTTTTCCTGCCTCCCGAGTTTTTTCTCGAGTTAAAAACTGGTTGGGAAGCATGCCACTTTCCATAATAAAAGCGCGCTCGGGGAGTGGTTCTTGTTGTTGAATCGTTTTAAATAAAGATAACCCATCAACAGAAGGCGTTTGTATACCTAAGAAAGCATAGATAGTGGGAGCCAGATCAATCAACGCGACACGTGTGTTGACCACGTTGGGGGTAATACTTAAATGATTATGTTGGTAAATTTTGACGGCTAGAACACAATGATACTGATCGGTACTTAATAAATCTGAACCATGCCCAACACTCATGTCCAGAGCAGTTGATGTTTTTCGTTTCAGGTAGTCTTCAAATATACTTGTGCCCAAGCCTTGGTAGCGTAAGCGACTGGTTTGGCGTGAACCTGGAGCATACAGCGCCTCGCCATGATCGCTTAGCAGTATAACGATACTATTTTCTAGATAATTATATGTTTGTAACGTATGTAGAAGGTTTGCTACTTGTTTATCAACCTGACGAAGTGCTTCTGTATATAGTTGCCCCCTCTCTTCAATATTATACTCATCACGAACCTGTGCCGGTGATGAGCTGGCCCACGCATAAGGCCAGTGTGGCAATGTAAAATGTACAGCAAGGAAAACAGGGGGTACGGTTTTGCTAGGAACTAACGATTTTTGTAAAGCCTTATCGAAGCTCTGTGGGTAGTATGAAAAATGGCTAGCGCGATTTATATAATTATAAGGAAACAACCAACGGCTAATTGGCAAATTAACTAGAAGGTTGCTTAGTGGAAAATCATTAAATGTACCCAGTAAAATATCATTAGCCCCTACACGCGGGCCTATAATTTTTTGAAAACCAAAGTCTGTTCCCATGTTATTAAATTGACGATCATCGGTTGCAAAGATGGTTTGATACCCCAATTTTTGCAATTTCCACGCAATACTATGTGAGCTTTTAACGTCATTAGGTGGCATTAAATTATAACGGGCTCGATGATGTTGAGGATATAAGCCGGTGAGTATGCTAGACCATGATGGGTAAGTGTGTGCAAGAGGGCTAATTGCTTCTTTGAATAAGACGCTGTTATCGATAAAGTTCATAAGCGTAGGCATATTTTTATAATTTATCCTGCTAGGACTCAAGGAATCAACGCCTATCAGAATAATATTGGGTGCAGATGAACTTTGGGTTTTAATTGGGTTATGATTTGAGGTGCTGATATTGATGTATTCCAGTGAGCTTAACAATAAAATCAATAGGCCAAACATTAATGTAGGAAATTTTCTAGTAACAAAATACGTGGTATTTAGTAGCAAAGCCCCTAATACACTAAGTGCTGCCAACATCAAGGTCATTAATAATACATAGGGTAGCTCAGGTAAAAATAAACGGCTGAAATGACTTAATGGGAAAAAATAGGCATTA
>CAZZGV010000273.1:0-2426 GCA_964654255.1 uncultured Legionella sp.
CTTTAGTATAATATTTGCATATTAAGCGATCATTAAGTCGTTTTTATTTCTTTTTTAAACAATATATTTTCATTTGGTTGGGGGCGGCGTGTTTATTATCACTGGTGGCGGGAGCGGTATTGGTAAAGCGCTTGCACATGAGCTTGCAACGCGGAACAAAACGGTGTTGATCGTTGGTCGTCGAGAAGAGTGTTTGAGGGAAGTAGCAACATTTTCATCCTTTATTGATTATCTATGCGCCGATATTTCGTCAACTGCTGGGCGTGAAAAATTAATAGCCTACTTAGAAAATAAGCCCGTTATTGAAGGATTAATACATAATGCGGGTATTATTGAGCCTATTGTACCTATTTCCATTATTGATGAAAAAGCTTGGCGGCAGGTGATGGCGATAAACGTTGAGGCACCATTATTTTTGAGTCAATTATTGTACGATAAGTTAATTAACGGGCGAGTGTTAACTATTGGTTCAGGCGCTGCGTATTTTCCAGTTGCTGGCTGGGCTGCTTATTGCACATCTAAAGCGGCCTTATCAATGCTTACACGCTGTTGGCAATTAGAAAGTAATAGAGTTGCTTTTGCAAGTGTAATGCCAGGCATCATCGATACTGACATGCAAGCACACATTCGTGGTGCATCTAGCATGGATGCTGAAAAAATTGATTTTTTTAGGCAATTACATAAAAAAAATCAATTGGTTTCAGCGAAGACTGTGGCAATGTTTTTGTGTTGGTTATTGTTGGATATCACTAAAACTAAATATGTCTCTCAAGAGTGGGATATTTATGATAAAACCCACCATAATGCTTGGTTAGTAGAGCCACATATTGTCCCGTCTTTGGAGTAGAACCGTATGAAATTTCTGCTGAATGCTACGACCATCGATGATGCGGGTGCTCAAAAAACAGAACAAGGCCTAGTTATTGCTGAGGGTCGTATCGTTTGGTGTGGGGCGATGAATGAAATACCCGCCGCATACACCCAAATCCTGATTTCTGAACATTCTAATAATGAAGTGGTCAATTGTGAGGGTAATTTAATTACACCTGGGTTGATTGATTGTCATACTCATTTGGTTTATGCAGGGCATCGTGCAGAGGAATTTCAAATGCGCTTAGAGGGTATGTCGTATCAAGACATTGCTCGTCGTGGTGGTGGGATACTTTCAACGGTTCAGCAAACTCGAGACGCGTCTGAGGACGATTTGTTTCAGCAGTCATTACCTCGGATAATGGCATTGCGTGCCGAAGGTGTGACCACGGTTGAAATTAAATCAGGCTATGGTCTTGATGTGGCCAATGAATTAAAAATGTTACGTGTGGCTCGACAGTTAGGCGTACAAAGTGGCGTGCGTGTAAAAACCACGTTTCTAGGTGCTCACGCTATCCCTCCAGAATACAAGGGCAAAGGACAAGCCTATGTTGACTATCTTTGCGAGCACGTATTACCTGTTGTTGCTGAGGAAGGTCTGGCTGATGCTGTAGATGTGTTTTGCGAGTCGATTGCTTTTTCTTATGTACAAACAGAGCAAGTCTTTACAAGAGCACAACAATTAGATTTGCCTTTGAAGTGTCATGCAGAACAGTTGTCTAATCTAGGCGCGTCAAGGTTGGCTGCAGATTTTAAGGCGCTTTCTTGTGATCACCTGGAATACCTTGATGAAAAAGGTGCGGCGGCAATGGCAAAAGCAAACACCGTTGCTGTTATACTACCAGGCGCTTATTATTTTTTACGTGAAACGCGCAAGCCTCCTATTGATATTTTAAGGCGTGCTGGTGTTGGCATAGCAATAGCAACAGATTGCAATCCTGGGTCTTCACCTACAACATCGCTGCGGTTGATGATGAACATGGCCTGCCAGCTGTTTTCACTGACGGTGCCAGAAACGTTAAGCGCAGTAACATACCAGGCTGCTAAAGCGCTTGGAATTTCTGAAAACATAGGCATACTTGCGGCAGGTATGGATGCCGATTTGGTGCGCTGGTCGATAAATGACGCCGCACAACTGTGTTATTACTTTGGTTATCCATTGCCTCATGCAACGATGGTTGCTGGTGAGTGGATGTAATGTGGGGAATGAGGTAATGGGAAGTACGGTACCATTTATTTCCGCTGATGAGAAAATTGCTGAGCTTACGCTACGTAGTATTTTATTGGCGATTTTGTTGGCAGCGCTGTTAGCAATGTCTAATGCATATCTTGCATTAAAACTGGGTATTTTAACGTCAGCGTCTATTCCGGCTGCAATTATTTCTATGGGTGTTTTACGCCTATTTAAAAATGCCACTATCCTTGAAAATAACGCGGTACAAACAGCTGCTTCTGCGGGAGAGGCAATAGCTGGTGGGATTGTTTATACCATTCCTGCTTTAATTATTATTGATTATTGGCATGGTTTTGATTATATAACCAATTTTTTTATCGCA
>CAZZGV010000274.1:0-2359 GCA_964654255.1 uncultured Legionella sp.
GTGCTCTACACGATGATTGAGCGGGATCAGCTCGGCATTTATTTGCACGACTATCTTGCTTGCGATAATTTTAGTGATTATGCCCCAAATGGCTTGCAGGTTGAAGGCAAGCCATCTATAACTTGTATTTGTACCGCTGTCACAGCGTCAGAGGCAGTGATTAAACAAGCTATATATTTTAAGGCTGACGCACTTTTAACCCACCATGGCTATTTTTGGCGCGGTGAAGACCCCACGATCACAGGAATCAAGCGTAGACGTATTGGTGAGCTTCTTAAACATAATATAAGCCTTTTTGCGTATCATTTGCCTCTCGATTGTCATCCAACTGTTGGTAACAATGCTTGTCTTGCGAGCGTATTAGGCGTTGATAACATACAGACGCATGCAGCTGGGAAAACAAGAGATCTTTTGTGGTCTGGCACCTTATCCACAGCTGTTACTGCTTCTTCATTATCTGAATTATTAAATAAAAAATTGAAACGTGAGCCTATCCATATCTCTGGTATACAAGAAAAGATATGTCGAATAGCGTGGTGTAGTGGTGCTGCGCAAGATTTTATAGAACAAGCTAGCCAATTGGGTGTCGATGCCTATTTAAGTGGTGAAATTTCAGAGCGAACCTATTATCAAGCTCAAGAGCTTGGAATACATTACTTTTCTTGTGGGCATCATGCGACCGAGCGCTTTGGTATTCAAGCATTAGGGCTGCACATCAGTGGGCACTTTGATGTAGAGCATCATTTTATTGATAGTGATAACCCTGTTTAGCACCAGGGTAACTATATAAGTTAATTAATGGGGTTCAATCAAAACAAGTTTAGCTTGAATTTTCAATTAAAGAGCCTCCTGAGTGTTCTTAATCCTTGTAACAATTGATGCTATAGTGAGATTATTTAAGCAACTTATACCAACTAAAAGTTGGGTTTATGTTTGGTTTAAGCACGTCTGGACGTTTCGCGAAGTCCTCTTACGCTCTTAATAGATATAGAGATTTACGATGCCTTTTCTTAAAAAAATAGGTTTATTGCTCAGAGTTTCACATTGGAGCAAAGCCATATTTGTTTTGTTAGGTGTAGTTTATGCGGGAAATCCTTTTTATTGGGGGCAGGCTTTATTGGCAGCCTTATCTTTTTGCCTTATTGCTAGCGCTGTTTATATCTATAATGATTTACGAGATCTTGAGGAAGATAAGACGCATCCTCAAAAAGGTAATCGCCCTTTAGCAAAGGGTGATGTATCAATTTTATGTGCTTGGGGCATGTTGCTTCTTTGTTTGTTGATAGGATTGCTGCTTGGATATGCCATATCCATACCATTACTAGCTATTTTATGCATCTATTTATTGATTAATCTTTTATACAATCATTGGTTAAGACGCGTTTTTTTTTGGGATGTGTTGTGTATAGCTAGTGGGTTTATGTTACGTATATTAGCGGGAACGTTTGGGATTGGTTTACCTATTACTTGGTGGCTTACTATAACAGCAACATTGCTCTGTTTGTTTATTGCGTTATGTAAACGTCGACTTGAAATGCAGTGCAGTTTAGGTGGTAAGCCGCGTGCAGTGCTTAGAAAATACAGTCGGCATTTATTAGATATTTTGATTGCCAGCACTGCGAGTAGTTGTTTTATCTCCTACTTGTTATACACCGTGTACGCACGTCATGAAACGTGGTCTTTTTTAGCAACGCTGCCTTTGTGTGTTATTGGATTATGGCGTTTTGCATCATTGACGACCAGACAGGGTGAAACAGACGATCCGGTCGCTGTTTTTTTGAGCGATAAGGTGTCCTGTATCAATTTGGCGTTGTTTTTTTCTTTTACTTTGTTGGCTTTATTTTGATAAAAAATACTCGCTTATCTTTAGTTGTAGTTAGCATATTATTGTTACTGGCATTGTTTTATTTATTTGTTCTACAAGTCAGGGCGATTTGGGCGTTTACGATAGATGATATGTATATCACGCTTCGGTATGCTAAAAATTGGGCAAATGGATTTGGATTGGTCTGGAATATTGCTGAGCCCCCAGTTGAAGGTTATTCAAATTTTAGTTTTTTACTGTTAGCACGTATCGCTATAGGACTGCATTTCAATCCCGTTTTGGTTCTTAAATTAGCAGGGGTTGTTGGTCTTTTTTTTACATGTTGTGCAATGTATATTCTTTCTCGCATGTGGCTATCTCGCTGCTTGGCTTTTATCCCATGCTTATGGCTGCTTGCATATAAAGGTCAAATTATTTGGAGTGTGAGTGGGTTAGAAACCACAGTGTATCAAGCCTTGGTTTGTTATAGCCTGTTTTTTATATTCAGAGGTTGGGGGTACTCTTCTTCTGAACAACGAAATAGTGATGCTCGCC
>CAZZGV010000275.1:0-2340 GCA_964654255.1 uncultured Legionella sp.
AGGTCGTTCATAAGTTACATCTAATGTGGTTATGGCTAGCTTATCTTTGGGAAAGTAAGTCATTGCCTCGGTTTTTAAGGTGCTTTCTTGTGTATGCTCATCTTGTTGTTGATGGATTACAACCTGTTTGTTAAATGTAATTGATTCACCACCGTTTAATGAGGTAGCTTGCTGAGACTGTATTTCCCAGGTTGGTTGATCGGATTGAGCAATAACAACATGCGGATTTTTAAGCCAATGGCTGTTATTTAGAGGAACGTGATGCATTAACGGCGTTTGTAAATAATTAACAAGACGACCGTTGGTATCAAACTGTTGAACTTTCAAATTATTAATGACCATATCGGCAGTTTTAGATAATGTTTGGGCATCAATGTGCCTAACCGGCGTTGAGCTGGCATAATACCAACCTGAGCATGCTAGGCTTATTAATGCAATAAATAACCAAACTGCTTGCTTGGCGGCATTCAATTGGTAAGCTCAGTTGATAAATAGCGGTTTAGCGCTTCATCCTGTTTATTTTGTGCGTTCAAGATAAAGTCACATACTTCTCGTACCGCACCACGACCACCATGAGCATTAGTATGCCAGGTTGCAAATTCCTTAACTTGATTTACAGCATTTGCTACAGCTATTCCAAGTCCAACTTGGCGAATAATGGCGATATCTGGGAGATCATCACCAACGTAAGCGAAATTTTCATCGTTTAGTCCAAGTTGTGTTTTCAGTTCTTGATAGGCTTTTCGTTTATCAACTTGGCCTTTAAAATAATAACGAACACCTAGCTGCTGCATACGATGATCAATAACAGCATTGCGAGAGGTTGTGATAATAGCGACTTCAATACCTGCTGCCATTAACAGTTTTAAACCCATACCATCTTGTATATGAAACGCTTTTTGTTCATTCCCGTGGTTGTCGATATAAATGAGGCCATCGGTCAATACACCATCAACGTCACAAATAACGCATTGAATTTTTTTTGCTTTTTCTAATAATTCCGTCATAAATCCTCTCATCATTGCTCAAATTATTGCGGTGCTAAAAAACACCTGCGCGAAGTAAGTCATGTAAATGTACCACTGCAATAGGGTGGTGATCATCGTCAATGATCACAAGGGAGGTAATACTGTATTTTTGCATTAATGCCAACGCTTCAGCGGCTAACATTCCATGACGAATAGTTTGGCAATTTGGAGACATGACCTTTTTTACAGCTGTTGCGTTAACATCGTATTGTTGTGTTAACGTTCGTCGTATATCGCCATCTGTATATATGCCAGCTAATTGCCCCCGTGGGTTAATAACACAGGTCATACCTAATTTTTTAGCAGTGACTTCAATGAGCGCCTCGCGTACGGTAACGTCTTCGTTAACAAGTGGTAATTCATTATCACTGTGGCAGATATCTTCAACTCGGAGTAACAAGCGTTTGCCTAAACTACCACCAGGGTGAGATAAGGCAAAATCTTCGGCACTAAAGCCACGTGCTTGTAGTAAAGCGATAGCTAATGCATCGCCCATCACGAGTGCCACGGTGGTGCTTGTTGTCGGAGCGAGCCCAAGAGGGCATGCTTCTTGCTGGATACTTACGTCAAGGTTTATCGTGGCAATTTTTGCGAGCGTTGACTCCAGATTGCCTGTTAATGCAATGACGGGAACATCAAGACGTTTTAGCAACGGTAGTAGGGTGATAATTTCAGGGGTATTTCCAGAGTTTGAAATAGCAAGCACGGTATCTTGCCGAGTAATCATGCCCATATCGCCATGGCTTGCTTCACCTGGATGCATAAAGAAGGAAGGTGTGCCGGTACTTGCGAATGTGGCGGCTATCTTTTTGCCAATATGGCCTGATTTCCCCATGCCAGTAACAACGATGCGACCTTTGCAGGACAGCAGTAATTCACAGGCGGCTTCAAAATGCTCATTGATGCGGCGAGTTAACTCGAATACTGCTTGAGCTTCAGTTTCAATAACAGCAAGACCTAATTTGCAAAAATTCATGCGTGTATCTATCCAGATGATAAGTTGCTAATTTTAACACAGTACGTGGCTGCTACAAATTATTTGTCTTAGCGTAGTGTGTACTGGGACAAGAAAAATGTATTATTTATAAATGTAGGCTGAGCGTAGACGCCCAGCATGTGAGCGTTTTTAGTGGGATAGCCCTGAATTTGGTAGTTCATTATAGAATGCTCCCAGTTTGTTTTGAGTATCTGTGTTAGGGTGATACCAAAACGATCCTCTTGTGTGAGCAGTGCTGGCTAAATAAACTAGGCCAAAAATACTAATGGCACATAAGAAATTTACAAATAGCTCTTTGGTGCCCCTGTGTGTTCC
>CAZZGV010000276.1:0-2333 GCA_964654255.1 uncultured Legionella sp.
GGTAAATATTATGCGTGCTATTTTAATTCATATCAAAACAAAGTCCATGTTATTGTTTATATCTTCTCGTTTTCTTCTTGTTGAGTCGGTAGTTTTGTCATAGCTATTGGTGAAAACGTACGATATATGCTGAGTATTAAGTACATAACAACATAACCAAAGGAGATACTCAACCAAATTGGCTCATTTTTTGGGTAATTCCATAGTATTAATATACAACTAGCTCCATACACTAGCGAACAAATATGCATCAAAATTTTTAACCTTATTGATTTAGTCAAATAATCAAGTCGTGATGGATAAACATATTTGATGGGTATAAAAATTAGGACACAAAGAATGGTTAATAGTAAGGCGTTGGTAACCATTGAGGTTTGAAATAGAAACATATAAAAAACAGCAAAATTCCAGTAACACGGAAATCCTTTGAAAAAATGGTCTGGAGTTTTAGCTTCCGATTGGCAAAATTGATATGAGGAGGCTAGGGTAATAGCGAAGACAATCCAGATGTCATAAAAATAGGGCAGCATATCTTGCTTGACGAGCAAGAAAACACAAGGGGTAATAACGTAATTTAAATAATCGATAATATTATCAAGAAGTGCTCCATCAATATGAGGTAACACGGTTTTAACATGAGCGAGTCTTGCAAACGTACCATCCACTGAGTCAATCAGTATTGTTACTCCCATAAGCCATAAAGCGTATGTATAGTCGTGTTGATAAATTTTAATCAGTGTGAACACACCTAAACATGCACCCACGGTAGTAAATAGATGGACCGCCCAGGCGAAAAAATACTGATTTAGTGTAGGGCGATGTTGTTTAATACACATTTATTATCCTATAGTACTGTAATGTTTATAATAATTTTTTGTAGTATCTCGGGGCTGCTAAACCTTGTGTTCTGTGGATAAATCACGGCACATGGGTAGTTAGAGCTTGATGAATAGTATGTGGGGAAATGTATGCAAATTCAAACCATGAATCCTGCGACAGAAGAAGCATTAGAACAGTATACAGTTTATAAAGAAGATCAGATTAATGATTTAATAGATGCAAGTCATCGTTGTTATCAAAGCTGGCGAAAATTGGCAATAAGCAACAGGGCGCAATTTATGCGTACTCTTGCTAAACTTCTTCGTCAAAAACAGGATACTTATGCTAGGTTAATGGCTTGTGAAATGGGTAAGCCTATTACTGCTGGTAAATCTGAAATTGAGAAGTGTGCCTGGGTGTGTGAACATTATGCTGAGCATACTAGTGAGTATCTTGCTTCGTATGAGATTAAAACAGATAAAAGAAAGAGTTTTGTCTGTTATCAACCGTTAGGTGTTGTGTTTGCAATCATGCCTTGGAATTTTCCATTTTGGCAAGTGTTTCGATTTGCTGCTCCAACGATCATGGCTGGCAATGCTGCTATTTTAAAACATGCTCCTATTTCTACGGGTACCGGTAATGCAATTGCCGAGTTGTTTCTTGAGGCTGGGTTTCCTAAGTATTTATTCCAGCACTTTTTATTAGATAATGCTATGGCGGCCAAGGTGATTGCCCATGAAAAAATTGTTGCGGTAACTTTAACGGGCAGCGAACGTGCAGGGAGTATGGTGGCAGCCAATGCCGCGCAGCATTTGAAAAAGACAGTATTAGAGTTAGGTGGCACTGACCCTTATATTATTTTTGCCGATGCTGATCTTGATTTAGCTGCACATTGTATCGTGACCTCGCGTTTTAATAACAGCGGCCAAGTATGTATTGCTGCCAAGCGTATTATCGCAGTTCAGGATATTGTGGATGAACTAACTAAGAAGCTCTATAAACTGGCAAAAGAGTATCACATGGGCGATCCACTAGAGCCCTCAACAAAATTTGGTCCTATGGCGCGAGAAGATTTACGAAATATCGTGCATCAGCAAGTTTTGGCAAGTGTGGCACAGGGTGCGCATATCCTTTTAGGTGGAGAAATCCCTCATCGAAGAGGGTATTATTATCCTCCTACGATCCTTACCAATGTTAGACCTGGTATGCCTGCTTTTGATGAAGAGTTATTTGGACCTGTAATATCCATTGTTAGTGCAAAAGATGAAACTCAGGCGATTCAACTCGCAAATCAAAGTCAGTATGGTCTGGGCGCGGCTTTGTTTACTCGAGATCTTGTGCGTGGAGAAGAAGTCGCTACGTATGAAATTGATGTGGGCTCGTGTTTTGTCAATGGATTTGTTGCTTCTGATCCGAGGCTTCCTTTTGGTGGTATTAAACATTCAGGTTTTGGACGTGAGTTATCACGGGAAGGGATTTTAGAGTTTGTAAACACAAAAACGGTAGTGATTAAT
>CAZZGV010000277.1:0-892 GCA_964654255.1 uncultured Legionella sp.
ACAACAATTTATTATGTTTCCCTGATGTTTTAATTTCCTTTTTTTAAAATCAATTAGAGTATAATTTGACTACATTTTATTTTTTTATTACATTCCGGTTTTTTTATCTGGAATAATTTTATGCCAATTGATATTTTTAATGCAGCTAACACGTCTCGTGTATTAAAACAGCTTAATGCTGATCACCCTACCTTATTAAAAAAAATTACTCTAGAAAGTATTCAAGACTTAGGTTTGCTATTGGCTGAAGATAAAATAAATATTGCACAATATGCGGTAGAAAAAGGCAATGTTTCGTTGCTTGATGCTATAAAACAGTGGTTACCTGCTCTTTTAAAATACGATGAACGTGATTGGGATCAATCTCTATTACTGTTTCATGCTGTTGAAGCTGAACATTTAGATGTATTAGATTGGTTTCTTAAAAATGCTCCTGATTTTTTTGAAGGAGGTACTTCTAGTGAGCCTACGATCGCATATGGCGCAGGTTGGCGATTAAAATATAAGGTTTTAAATTGGTGCCTAGCACACAAGCCGGATTTATTCAAAGCAAAATATTTTCAAAATTTTGTTCGTCACGTTATCAGCTGGTTGAATATGCGTCGAATTGTAAAAGAGGACATTGAAAATTTTTTGGATTGGGTAAAAGAAAAGATGCCAGAGCGTTTTGTAGAGTCAGATAAACAAGGCTTAAATGTCGCTCATGGTGTTGCCGAAATTGGTTGTATGCCGGCTTTTTTATGGATAGAAAAAAATCAACCAGAATTAATGTCAGCTAAAAGTACAGATAATGGTTCAACTATTCTTCATCATGCCGCTAAAGTTGGAAACAGTGAAGTTTTTATTCATGTGTTAAAAAAAAATATTTATGTGTGTCTATAATAATTTAATA
>CAZZGV010000277.1:902-2327 GCA_964654255.1 uncultured Legionella sp.
TGTGAAAAGAGCTTGGGAAAGAGTTTTAGAGACTAATCCTGAATTAGCAAAGCAGCTATGGATTTTAAATAAAGATGGTGATACTCCTTTCATGTGTGCGATTTCAGGATTCAACCCAAATGCAATTAGAGAAAATTTACTTCGAGAGGCGACTCTTCGTATCGCAGATAATAGGCCAGAGGCAACAGATGTTAGATTGCTTGTTGCTTTTCAAAATGAATGGCTAGAGTTTATGTTGGAATCGGCCATGTGCGATGAGCGATTAGTTGATAAAGTTGATTATTTTCCTGCAGAGCTGCAAGCGGCGCTTAAAAAATCACGCGAGATGTCTACTTTAAAAAAATATACATTCCCAGAAGGTATCATTACACGAAAAACACTTGAGCAGCTAGTTGAGCTTGCACACAAGTCTTTGCCTAGTAGTTCTCATGTGGATTTTTTTAAAGTAAGTGCGCGAAAAAATATAAAGTTACTTACCGAACTGCAATGTCTATTAAGGGCATGCACAACAGACACATTAGAGGCTAAGCATGAGTTGTGTCTGCAAGTGTTAATTAAAGATGCTGAATACGCTTTGGAGCGTGAGATAAGAAGATCAGGCAGTAGTCTGCATATTATGATAGTGGTGTTAATAATAAAATTGTTAAAAGCGACGGAGACGGTTCAACGCTTACAACCAATGCCTGAGAAGACAAAAGAGCAAGAAGATGATGTTCTTGACGTTCAGGCATGCTTTGCAGATTTTGAAACAAAGGTTAAAAATCACCCATTAAGTGCTGGCACTAAAGAAACAATGCAAGAGGTTGTTTTGCCGGGTTTGAAAAAACTTATTTTTGAGCAAGAGCAGATCATTGAAGCGATAAGACAAAAACCAAACGAGCTGTACATGCTTCATGAAAAACTCCCATTACACACTGAGCATAATACTGTTGATGGAGTATTTGATGCGGCTGGGTATCGCGAGACACTGAAAAGATTAGTAGTTAACATTTTTGCTGCTGTAACGCAGACATATGAAAAAGGGGTTTTTGGTACTTTTTGTGACAAGCTTGCCATTGGATATTGCTTTGAGGGTCGAGTCAGAGATACGCTTGAATGGGTCGTTTCTTATTCGGGGGTTAAAAGCTTTGAGGATACAATTTATGATATTTTGTACAATCAATATATCCCATATGCTGAAATAATACTTGGTTTTTCTGAAACGGACGTATATTCAATGCGAAACGTACTGCGTTTTATTCTTGCGCGTCATTACAACCTGCCTTGTCAGGCAGATCCACAATATGCGCGAGATGGTAAAATTGTATTCGACGGATTAAAAAAATATTTAGAGGTTCTAAATATGTTTGAATCTATTCCGGCACCTTCAGCGGCCATTTGATATTTTATGGTTTTACTTATCGGAGTGACAGGAATTGAACCTGC
>CAZZGV010000278.1:0-2316 GCA_964654255.1 uncultured Legionella sp.
AAGGTGGTCATGATCATCCTGTTGTTAGCATCCATCTACGTAACGTTAGTGCGATAGATGAAGAAGCTGAGGCATCTGAAGAATCAGCTGAAGAAGCTGTTGTTGAAGACATATCTGCTGAAGAGTCAGAAGAAAAAAATCCTGAGTAATTCAAGCAGTACCGTTGGTTATCCCCACGTCAGTGGGGAGCCATCCTACTAATGATATAGAGTCCCTCGCTAATGGCCATAAAATTGATTGTTGGACTACGCAATCCTGGATCGGCTTATGAACATACTCGACATAATGCAGGTGGTTGGTTTGTTGAGGCGTTGGTTGCTTATTACAAAGCCAGCTTAAAAATAGATAAAAAACTGCACAGTGAATTAACAAATTTAGATATCAATAGTATACAGTGCAAGGCAATTCTGCCGTTGTCATTTATGAATCACAGTGGATTGGCCGTATATACTGTATCCCAGTTTTATCGTATTGAACCACATGAAATATTAGTCGTTCATGATGAGTTAGATCTGCCGGTTGGTCGCATTAAGCTTAAAACAGGCGGTGGTCATGGTGGTCATAATGGTTTACGCGATATTATGAATCAGCTAGGTAGCTCCGCTTTTCACCGACTACGCGTTGGTATTGCTCACCCTGGACATAAAGAATTAGTGTTAGACTACGTATTAGGGAAGCCTTCACAACACGATAGACAATTGATTAATCAAGCAATTGAGCGTGGTATTGATACCATGCCAATGATTTTATCTGATCGCATTGAAATAGCGATGAGTCAGTTAAATAGTTAAAGCACGATAAAGGGCAAACTAGGTTTTAACCGGCCCTTGATTTTAAAACAATATACTCCAATGAGGTAACACATGGGATTTAAATGCGGAATTGTAGGTTTACCAAATGTAGGTAAATCAACCTTGTTCAATGCATTAACACGAGCAGGCATTGAAGCGGCTAATTACCCGTTTTGTACGATTGAACCTAATGTTGGCATGGTTACGGTCCCTGATCCGCGTTTAGATGCATTATGTGAAATTGTGAATCCACAACAAACGGTTCCTGCCGTTATGCAGTTCGTTGATATTGCGGGTTTAGTCAAAGGCGCATCAAGTGGTGAAGGCCTGGGCAATCAATTCTTAGCAAATATTCGAGAAACAGATGCTATAGCGCATGTGGTTCGTTGTTTTGAGCATTCAGATGTTATTCATGTGGAAGGGCGCGTTGACCCAATCAATGATATAGAGGTTATCAACACTGAGTTAGCCTTAGCCGATATGGATACTGTTGAGAAAGCGCTAAATAAGGCAGCAAAATTAAGTAAAAGTGGCAACAAAGAAGCAATGTTTGAAAAGCAAACACTTGAAAAAATAAAAGCACACTTGGATATTGGGTATCCAGTACGTACATTGGAGTTAACGCCAGATGAAGCTATTGCAAGTCGGCGTTTATTTTTATTAACAGCAAAACCTGTGCTGTACATAGCGAACGTTGATGATAATGGTCATAAAAATAATCCGCTACTCGACAACGTGCGGGCATTTGCAGAGGCTGAACATGCTAGTGTTGTGGCTTTGTGTGCATCAACTGAATCTGAGTTGGTTGAATTAGAAGAAGCGGATCGCCAAGAATTCATGGCTGACTTAGGTCTAGACGAACCAGGTTTAAATCGTGTAATCCGTGCTGGATATGATTTGCTAGGCCTACAAACCTATTTTACAGCAGGTGTTAAAGAAGTTCGTGCGTGGACCATCAAGCGCGGTGCAACAGCCCCTCAAGCAGCAGGTGTTATTCACACTGATTTTGAAAAAGGCTTTATTCGTGCTGAAGTGATTGCATATGATGCGTTTGTTCAGTGTAAAGGCGAGCAGCGAGCTAAAGAGGCTGGTAAATTACGCCTTGAAGGTAAAAGCTATATTGTAAATGATGGCGATGTTATGCATTTTTTGTTTAATGTATAGATGTATTGTGGTCATTGCCTGGACGTAAGGCATTACTGAAAAGTGATGTTGAATATGAAGTTGTACTCATTGATGCAACTGAAACTCCAATTGCACGACCTAAAAAAATAAAAGTATTTTTATTCCGGCAAAAAGAAGAGACATACGTTAAAAACACAAGTTATCGTGGAAAAAAAAGAAAACGTTAGTTGTTTGCACAAATTTCACCAGTGGTAAGTGGTATGATTGAGCGGTTTAAAATTGTTGCCGATCGCTACCGAAATAGACGAAGATGATTTGGTTTAAAATTTAATTTGATTGCGGGAATTCATAATTTTGAGCTTTAGATAGTTTATGCAAGAGGTCAAATGAGATAACCGGC
>CAZZGV010000279.1:0-2314 GCA_964654255.1 uncultured Legionella sp.
TTACCCATTGATTTGTTTATTCCACCGGATGCTTTGGAGGTGTTGTTAGATTCGTTCACAGGGCCTCTAGATTTACTTTTGTATCTTATACGTCAGCAGAATATTGATATTTTAGATATTCCCATGGCAAGAATCACGCAACAATACATGCAGTATATAGAGCTTTTAGAAGAGCGGCGTATGGAGTTGGCTGCTGATTATTTAGTGATGGCAGCGCTATTAATAGAAATTAAATCAAAATTATTATTGCCTTCAATAGCGACACATCAGGATCAAATTGAAGACGATCCGCGGATGGAGCTAGTAAGACGTTTACAGGCTTATGAGCAATTTAAGCAAATGGCATTGCTTATTGATAATTTGCCTAGGTTTGAGCGAGATGTGTTTCAGGCAGGGGTGAGCACGGAGCATCTTGCGTTAATGAAAGCGCAACCTGACGTTCATTTATCAGAGCTAGTGGCTATCATGGAGGGTTTATTCCTGCGTCAAAAGAATATGTCTCATCATGAGGTTACTCGGGAACGCTTATCAGTTCGTGAACGTATGGTTATTATTTTAAATCGTTTGCAGCAAGACAAATTAATCGAATTTAAACAATTTTTAAATCACGATGAGGGCCGCATGGGTTTAGTCGTAACATTATTAGCTGCATTGGAGCTAGCCAAACAATCGTTGGTTATTGTTACTCAAGTAGCGGCTTTTTCTCCGATTCATTTACAGGCTAGTTAGATGGACGCTCAAGAGCTTAAATATATTCTAGAAGCGCTTTTAATAAGTAATTCTGGACCATTATCATTAGACAAAATGATGTCGGTTTTTGACGAGCCAGTACCAACTCCAGAGCAATTAAAAGGCGCATTAAAAGAATTAGAAAACGATTATAAAGCCCGTTCTTTCGAGCTTAAATGCCTTGCAAGCGGGTATTGCTTTCAAACAAAACAACGATATAGTGCATGGATTGCTCGTTTATTGACTGAAAAACAGGCAAAATACTCTAGTGCATTTTTAGAGGTATTGGCCATCATTGCTTATAAGCAACCAGTAACAAGGGCTGATATAGAAGAAATTCGTGGGGTTGCAGTAAGCAGCTCGATGTTAAAAACGCTACTAGAACGAGAGTGGGTACGTGTTGCAGGATATCGTGATGTTCCTGGAAAGCCCGCAGTTTATACAACAACGAAAGCATTTCTAGATTATTTTAATTTAGCAACGCTTAACGATTTACCTCAGAGTGTGATAAATAATGAGCAGTGAACGGTTACAGAAGATATTAAGTCAAGCAGGCTTTGGCTCTAGACGTGAAATTGAGCGCTGGATAGAAGAGGGTTTGATTAAAGTAAATGGCGTTTTAGCTAAATTAGGGGACGGAGCAACCGCTGCGGATGTTATTAGTGTTAGAGGTCGGGTGATTGATAACCCGCTTAATATTGAAAATAAAACTCGTATTTTGTTGTATCATAAACCTGTTGGTGAAATTTCTAGTAGAAACGATCCTAAATTTACCAAAACGGTTTTTGACAATTTGCCTCATTTAAAACAAGGCCGTTGGGTTCAGGTGGGGCGACTTGATCTAAATACATCAGGATTACTAATTTTTACCAACGATGGTGAATTAGCTAATCGGTTGATGCATCCCAAATATGAGTTAGAGCGCGAGTACGCTGTGCGTGTTTATGGGCAAGTTACTCCTGACATGATAAAAAACCTGACAAAGGGAGTCATGTTAGAGGATGGGATTGCTAAATTCAAAAAAGTTGATTTTCGAGGCGGAGAGGGTACAAATGGATGGTATCATGTTGTCTTGAGTGAGGGGCGCAATCGTGAAGTACGCCGTTTATGGGAGTCTCAAGGTTTAGAAGTTAGCCGTTTAATCCGGGTGCGCTATGGTAAATTACACATGCCTCGCTCACTAGACAGAGGCAGCTTTGTTGAGTTATCCCCCAAAGAGGTTGAAACCTTTTTATCAAATTTATAATTCATTTAGAGATATTAGTTGTTCTTAACATAGGTATGGTGGGCAAAATGTAGAGTGTTCACCAGCGCGCCTAATGATTCAAATTAGAGAGAAACAATGAGAAAAAAACAACGCCTCCCAGCGGAGCCAACGACTACCGAAATTGAAAAATTTAGTCATGATGGGCGCGGTATTGCTCGTATAGACGGGAAAACAACATTCATTCAAAATGCATTACCTGGTGAAACAGTTAGTTTTCAATATTTACGTCACAAACGTGATTTTGATGAAGGACGTGTAGTGTCTGTCATCAAATCGTCACCTCATCGAGCTGAACCACGTTGTCCTCATTATTTATTA
>CAZZGV010000280.1:0-2309 GCA_964654255.1 uncultured Legionella sp.
GAAGTGTATCCAGTGGATGATCTTATTTGGGATAACACGAATAAATCATTAGATTACCGAGAAGATATTTTAAATTTGCATTCATTAAGCACTAAAGCACTTGGTAAGTTAGTCAATCGCTTAGAGGAAAGTCAGTTAGATAATTATACCGATATTGGGACATTGATTGGCATCGTGTTTGATGAAAATACAGTCTGGGGCAAATTGACTATTATCGAGCTTAAGATCCTGATATATCTAGCACTTGGCGCTCATGAAGAGGCCCTTGAATTAATTGGTGAATTTTTGCAATTTAATGACAATACAATCCAGCGCAGCTTATTTTATCAAGCAGTAAGTGCCGTATTGGAAGTAACATTAGATGATGAACTTGAGCTTGATCATTTTATTGATAATTTCAAGCGCATGTTTGGTATCGACGTAATGGAAAATGTAGTTGGATCAGTTACAGGTAAGGTGCGTTTTTACGGCTTAACTAAAACCAGTATGTCTCTTGAGGGGATAGAACCTCATTTGCGTTTAATTCAAAGCTATAAAAAAATACACCAGGCGCGTAAAATAGGAGTGCGCATTTAGTCTCTGTGTTAGTCGTTGCTAACCTCGCTGAGGTACGATGCTCTAAACTTTAAAGATAGGGATAATGATAAAGAATTCTTGTTTGAACTCTTTGTTATTTCTTTAATATCTTCGTTAGTTCATAGATCTTAATAAATTAGCATCGATTTTTTAGCGCTAAGATGATTAGTTATATGTTTAAAATTCGCGTCGCGAAGTGTTACGATGATCATACATCTTAAGCGTGTTTTCTAATGTGTCATATCTATCTTTTTCATGTGAATAATTGAAACGATTATTTCTAAAATTTATTTTATCAGCGATTTCCTTCCAATCAGGACGCTTACTTTCCAAAAGAATTGTGCAGGGTGATTTTTCTTTTTTCGATAATGGCCTAAAGAACACCCTGCCTGGCGAATATCCTGAGTGACCATCGTTAACAGGTACTAAGCTATCTATTAAATTTTGCGTCATCCATGGCTCTTGGTCTTTTAAAAACAAATGATATAAATAATTGCCGCTGTCTTCTTGTGCATGATAGGCATAAGAGAATGAATTTTGAGAAATGGCACGTAACATCAAAATAGCATTGGCCATGTCTGATGCAGGTTTTCCTTCGGTTAAATACATTGCTCTAAATACTTGGTTGGCTATAGATCTATCTCCGATTAAGTTATGGTTTCTTCCATGGTTTTGAATAAAGGTAATATCTAATTTTGAACCTGCCTCGACCAATGCCAAAGGGCCTAATGTTCTAGGGATAGGCGAGTTAGAATCATGGAGTAGCCAATATTTCTCGTATAGCTCAGTAAAATTTATTTTTTGGGCCCGTGCTACATAATATGCTTGTTGCTCTACCCAAAGGGATGGGAGATGGAAAACATCTCTTACTAAAGTAAGCTGTTTTTTATCTTTATGTATTACTGCCTGTCTAAATATTCTAAATAACTCTTCAATCTCACCATCAAGGATTGTAGGCGATTTTTTTGAAATACGATTTTTATCAGCGTAGCTTCGCCAATTTCCAATGGTATTGTTTACCTTTGTGTCATCTATTTGAAAATATTCATCTGTAAGTCTCCTGGTACTAAAAGACCTTAAAGAAATTACTGTAGCGAAGGTTTTGCGTTCCACTTCAATAGGAAGGGGTTGAAGTAAGAGATTAGATATATTCCCAGTAGAAGATATTGAGGCGGGTAATTTCAAAGGAGGAATAACTGCAGGGGGGATTTGAGTTAAATTCCCAGTTATGCCGCGAGCCCTTTTTATTAAGTTCAATAACCTTGACATCGTATTCTCCACTACACCAAGAGTCAGGAAAGTACTAAATTTCCCAGAGGGCTTAGTGCGTTTGTTATATTTTCCTGGTCAATAAATAAGCTTGTTCTGTTGCTTGCGCAAGTCCTTTGATTTTAAGATGTTGGGGTATCTCGTAAATAGGTTTCCCATATAATCGATTAATATTAAAATCATCACTGTAAAGTAACGCAACCTCTTTGTTATCCACGGAAAATGGGGGGCCTAGCATTTCGTTTTGATTATATGCTGTTGTAATAAGAAACATGGTTGTTGCTGGTAACATCATTTCGATTAAATGCTTGGCATAAAACGTACGAGTCTTTAAGGGTAGGGCGATAAGCGCTGCTCGATCATACACCGCATCAATTTTACCCAATGTCTCTTGGTTAAGTTTAAAAAAGTCACCGCAAAACAGGGTGATTTTTTCACTTTTGTAAACAGTGAAATCGTTTATT
>CAZZGV010000281.1:0-2306 GCA_964654255.1 uncultured Legionella sp.
GGTCGGCGTCGATGGCCCGGTAGTACTCCGATTCGCTCCGTTCGACATCCCCGGGTTCTTTCCGTTGCCGGAAAACCTCTCCCAGTAAGAAATGGGCTCGTGCATTGACTGGCTGTCGGCTCAGTACCAGCTCCAAGTCATGCTGAGCAATGGCGATACGTCCGATGGCGAGGTCAGCCTCTGTGTTGTCTACGATCAAGGGCGTCATGATTTCATAGTAGTGCTCAGCCCCCACTTCGCCGGTTTGTGCGGGGTATTCGTCGGCAATCAGTGCGCGGTAGCTGTCGATGCGCTCCTGCACCCGAGGATGGCTGCCGAAGAAAAAGGGCTCATTCGCCTTGCGCAGCGAGAGATCGTCTTGTAACTTTTCGAAGAGTCGCGGAGCTTCCTGGGGCGAATATCCGGCCTTGGCCATGAGGGCGAGCCCGACTGCGTCGGCTTCCCGTTCTTTGCTCCGCGAGTGTCCGCTCACGGCACCCATGTAGCCCACGGCGCCGAGTGCGGTGGCGGCGGCTCCGAACAGGCCGAAAGGGAGGGTGATGGCCTGGAAGGTGGCCAGGGCGGCGCTGGTTCGGCGGACGCCCCGAAGCTCCTGAATCGTGTGACGATGAGTCGCATGCGTCAGCTCGTGGCCCAGAAGAGTCGCGAGCTGGGCTTCACTTTCGATGCGAGCCAGCATGCCTGTATGCACGTAGATGTTGCCATTGGGGAAGGCGAACGCATTGAGGAGTGGATTCTTCAAGACCTTGACCTGAATTGACAACTCGCGGGGACGTAGTTGCGATGGCGACAGCTTTTGGAGGACCGAATTCACGTATTCATTCACGGCGGGATCGGTTTCCAGGAGGCCACTGTGGTCGAGACGCCGTTCTTCTTCCAGCACGCTCGCCCAGAGGCGCTGCTCGTCCTCATCCAATGCTGAGTTCTGGCCGCTGCCGAGGGGGGGAGTCGAGCAACCGGGGAAGACCAGGGTGCAGGCGAGAAGGAAGTGAAGAGGGCGCCGCATGGTCGTGCTCACGGAACTTGCCCTAACGCTGGAAGATCGATCATGAACTCGACGGCGAGTTGCTGGGCTTCTCCGAGATTGCGAAGGTCGTGCGGTTTCAGTGAGTGGGAAAACCAGAGGATATCGCCTGTTTGGGCGTCGACGAGAGCTGCTGTAAATAGATTTCCGCCTCCACGGGGGATGGCAACAACCCCCAGAGCCGCACCGATGATGGTTGTCACCACGCCGAGGGCTTTTCTGCCGCCGGAAGATCGTTGATCGAATCCGCGGATGAGCAGAAGTGCCTCACTGCCGGAGGGAAGCTGGGCGACGGCGTCCCCCAGAGAATATCTGAATTCACGGGCTTTCTCCGGGAAAAAGAGGGCTTGGGCGGCGGGGGAAGCATTCTGCCACTTGA
This sequence comes from uncultured Legionella sp., assembly GCA_964654255.1. Lineage (GTDB taxonomy): Bacteria > Pseudomonadota > Gammaproteobacteria > Legionellales > Legionellaceae > CAZYME01. Next base: position 1,404 of record CAZZGV010000281.1, read on the forward strand.
ACGCATGCGTCAGAATGGCATTTGAGACTGCCTCATAGAGGAGGAGCGTCTCATCGTAATTCGACCGCACATCAGTGGGAAGACTTTCTTCGCTGAATTCCGCTACCGTGAGCTGTTCGCGCTTGGCAAATTCGTTGATGAGAGCCTGCCGGATGTTCCCGTTAGCGGTTTGTGCCCAGTCGTCCATTTTTTCCAGGCTGCCACCGGCACCGATTTCGTACATTTGGATCTGCGTTGGAAGGATAGAAATGCGTGTTATTTTTCCCGCTTTCACCGCAAGATCAGGATGTCCGTGAAACTCAGCCCAGGCTCTCGACTGAAGTGCGAGTGTCAGGAGCATCGCAATCAACACATATTTTCCTGTCTGGTGTAGCATGTGGTGGCCCTCATTCGAGCGCGTGGATATGCGAAGGATTGATCCTTTCATCAAGAGTAGCAGACGAATTCTTCTCTGCAAGAACAAGCCGAATGCAGATGGGGCAATGTCGGCCTCTGACTTCCTTCAGGCCCAACGCGGTGTAGGATAATTAGCCGACATGGGGGGACGAACAGGTGTTTGCCGTTGGATCAACCAGATCGGCTGTGATCCTATGGCTGACAAGACTTGCTTGGGGCGAATTCCTCAAGAAAAACGACACTGGGGAGGCTGCTGACAATGCGATTGCCGTATATTCGATTCGTGGTGGTGACAGTGGCGCTGCTGCTGGGGAGCACCTCCCTGCCCGCCCTCGCGGATGAGCCGTCGCCGCAGGCGTTTGCATGGCAGGTCGGGCCTGGTGAGGCCAAGCTGGGCGATCAGGCTCTCCTCAAACTGCCGGAGGGGTATCGGTTCCTCGGGGGGCAGGATACGCAGCGTTTGTTGAAGCAGATGGGGAATTTCCCGTCCGGTTCCGAGCTGGGCCT
>CAZZGV010000282.1:0-2300 GCA_964654255.1 uncultured Legionella sp.
GTACCTGAATCGGCTGACGGCTGGTCAAGGCATCCGGTGTGAAGCCCGTGCGCTCGAAATCCGCCTGCAGTTTGCCCGACGTCGTAAGCCACCCCGACAGCGTGGGTTCCGACTGGACGAGAGATAAGATGCGCTCGACCGGAATGCCACTCGCACGAAACGTGCTCCTGGCCTGCTCAACCCTCCGTCCCGCCGACCGGACCTTGATCTGGCCGCCGACATGCCCCTCATTTGTATCGCCGCTGATCCGTTCGATCACCAACACACCGCGATCCCAGACTATCCGACTGGAAAGGTCCGTGACCAAAAACTGCTTGTAATAGAAGTGGTCGACGAAGAGAAACGCCTCGAACCTACCCTCAGACCACCCGGACTTCCCGCTCGAACGGTCCATGCCTGAACCGGATGATTTCCGCGGAGAGGGAATAAACGCGGCTAGGTCGATTTGAGATGATTCAACCACCAGACGGGCCTTCGGCGATTCCGCCCAGTGCGCAATGGAGCCGGAGATCCGGAGGTTGCTTTCACCCACATGAAACGCCATGCGCGGGATCTGAATCTTGTCTTGATCGAACCGGAGGGTCACAAAGGCTTCCTGAATCGGATCTCGCATGGCTTCCAGCACAATCGTGCCACGATCGAATCGAACTTCTCCGGACGTCCGCCAGGACGCCCGGTCCTGCATCTGACCTTCCATATGCAGTTTCGTGCTGATCGTCCCGCCCTTCATCGGCCCGAGCGTAATACCGGCGGGCAATGAATCCAGAGCGATCGCACCGGACGAGACGTTCGCAGTAAAGGTCATGCCCTCCGAGAGTCTGAGGGTTCCGTCGCCGATGATTTGCACAGGCGGCAACACGAGCCCGACGTGCCGGATCGTCAGGAGGCTGCCGCCGGACAGTCGGGTATCGAACTCGATGGACGCGGGTGCGTGCAATGGCTTGGTGAGGAGGGTGGGAATGCGCAATCCGGCGGACTTGAGTTGAATTGTGCCCGCGAAACGCGGTTCATCGACCTTCCCGGTTACGGTCGCCTGCATACGGACGGTCCCCTCCACCTCCGGCTTGGGGCCGACCTCGACCGCGTCCTCGATCCACGACCAGACCTTGGCGGCGTCGGCGTTCATACTCACTTTCACATCGGAGTAGACGTCGCGTTCCGTCCACGTCATGTCCCCACTGGCATCGAAGGCGGCCGGCCCTACGCGGCCCTCCAGACGTTCGAGGCTCACCAAAGCCGGCGACGCATGGATGTGCGCCTGGACCTCCCGGACATCGAACGGAAGCAAGGCACTGCGAAAACCGGCGTGGTGGAGTCTGAGATCGACGTCGACCAGCGAAAGGCCCGTCTCCTCATCCGGATTCCCGACTACGTGGGCAACCCCTTCAATATCGCCTGTCGCCCCCTGCACACGGGACAATAGGGTGCGCAGAATCGGCACGTCTTCGATTTGCCGTGCGACCTCCACCAACCCTGCCAAGGAACCGGCTCCGGCAATCTTGAGGTCCACATGCGGATCGCTCCGCCATTGAGTGATGAGCAGATCCTCCCCCGTCAGGCGTAGCGGCCCCCAGTTTGCGTGAAGAGCCGTGACGCGGACCTGGGAGCCGTCGAATACAAGCCCGGCTGACAGGTCTTCAAGGGACGGATACCGGGAATGGAGCGTCATGCGGCCGTTTCGTAAACCGATACTCCCACTCAAATCCGGTCGCGCACCGGATCCGGCTTCGCCGGAGACAGATAGGGTCTGCATCGTCACCAGTCCATCGATACCATGCTCCACAAGCCGGTCCCGAATCCCTGCAGGAATCCAAGCAGAGGGGAGCTGACTGAACAAACGCGTGACCATGACCGGCGCGACGGACAGGGTTGCCGAATAACGGGGCCGCATCCCTTCCTGCCCGACTACTGTCGCGCTTCCGTGCAGGGACAGATCCGCGAGTTCAGCCCTCCAGTCGGTCAGAGCCAACTCGTAGCCGCTGTTCCCGAGGGTCAGTCGCACCTGTGCGTTGAATTGCGCCGCGCCGCTCAATCCGTCCGATATCGATTCCTGACCGGCCAGAACGGACAGCGCCTGTGGGATATTGATCTCGAGGACTCGAAGTCTTCCTTCCGCTAGTAGCCCGCCGCCCTCATGCTGCCTGGTCAGCGATCCATCGAAGTTGAAGGCTGCCCGATTTCCCGTTTGCGGAATGTCTCCGGAAACCTGCAGCTTCGCGTGGCGCCCCATCATCTCACTCGACAGTGTCCCCTGTGTCAGCAGGATTTGAACGGGACTACGCGGCGTGAGGCCGGACTCA
>CAZZGV010000283.1:0-2297 GCA_964654255.1 uncultured Legionella sp.
GCTAAGCCTAAACTGTATGCTGGAGTCAAAATGAACATTAAAACCACAACGTATGAGTACCATCATATGGGGATCCCCACCAATATACCCCGAGAAAATGAGCGCTATAACTCAACATTTAAAATGTATACCAGTGGAGGCAAAAACAGCGAATTTCGAATTCAGTATCATCGTTTTGAGCCTGATTCACCGTTACACCCACTGCTCAAAACCGTACCACATGTAGCATTTAAAGTTAACAGTATTGAAACTGCCATTAAAGGTAAAGAAGTAGTCTTAGGGCCATACGAACCATTTCCAGGCTTTAAGGTTGCGGTGATTATTGAATGTGGTGTACCGATTGAATTTATTGAAACCACCTTAAGTGAGGAGAAAATATGGTATGGGGATCATAGCAATACGGTGATATATCCAGAACAGAAGCAGATGTGAGCGATGATTCCTCATATCTGCTTCATTGAGAAGGAAAGGAAGTGAAGCAATCATAAGCTATTTTCAATTGGAACTCCGATCTGGATTGCTTCACTAACGCTCGCAAAGACTAGTTATTTGCCATTTTTATGAAAATGACCAACGTCGAGACATATAATCCTGTCTTTTCATTAAAGTTTCATCTCAATTTGCCGAATAATTATACATACAGACCCTTTGAGATCACTCATGATTGAATTAAATATACGCTCACAGCCAGATGATGAAACATGTGGCCCTACTAGCTTGCATGCGATCTATCATTATTATGGTTTAACCATTTCTCTCAAAGAGGTTATAGAAACAATAGAGCACTCACTATCGGGTGGCACGCTTAGCCCATTATTAGGCAAGCATGCCTTGATGCATGGATTCGATGCAACTATCTATGTGAATCAGTTAGATCTATTTGATCCAACCTGGTTTAAGAAATCTCATGCACCGCGTGAGGTTTTATTAACGAAGTTAAAAAGTCAGGACAAATTTAAGCAAGCCAAAAATTTAATAACAGCCAGTAAAGCTTATCAAGAATTTTTAGAACTAGGTGGTGACATCCGCTTTAAAACTGTCGATGTTCAAATGCTTAGAGAGTATTTTAATAAGGATATCCCCATTTTAACTGGCCTAAATTCAACGTATTTGTACCGCACCTCACGAGAGCTTTTTACTCAAGATGGTGAATCATTTTTTGATGACATTCAGGGTCTTGCTTGTGGGCATTTTGTGGTTTTATGCGGTTATGATGACAAAAGAAGGCGGGTTGTTGTAGCTGATCCGTTCCGCGAAAATCCTTTGTCTAAAAATAATTTTTACAAAGTTAGTATGGCAAGGCTGCTAAATGCCATCATGTTAGGTGCTCAGACATATGATGCCACGTTGCTGATTATCACGCCCAAAGAAAAACCTAAAGATAAAGCTTAAGTGGAAATCACAAAAGAGGCTCTAACGCTCATAGTTTAAAAATAAACTATACTTTGTATGCAAAGTATAGTAACAGTGTGTACTTTGTTATTCAGTAGCGCATTGTTTGCCTTTCAATGTCCACCAGAAAGAGGGCCATATTCACTAAGCAAGCATAACGATAATGGCACAAGCTGCACTTATACCTCCGATAAAACATTTAAATTAAATTTAAAAGGACAGACATTGGTTAAACCACAGTGCCCAGATCCAATTGTAACTGATCCACATTACCGATTGGTGGGATGCCATCATAATGCGATGAAGAGCAAATGTGTTTGCTCAACTGTTCGTGATCAATAAGAAAAGACAGATATTGGGCTTGCAATAATGTAATTGCATATCCTGTGGACGCTTATGTTTTATTCTTGAATGACTCAAATAGGTTGGGCCCGTGACCCAACCTACTGATTTTAATGACGTATGTTATATGCCAGGGAGATTTAATTTTAGCTACTTTAACATTTTCCTAGCTTTTTGAATCGCACGGATTTGTGCCATTGCTCTTGCCAATTCCATAGTAGCCACAGAATAATCTAACTCCGCATCTTTATTAGCAATCGCTTCTTCTGCTCGAGTTTTAGCAGCTAGTGCAGCAGCCTCATCAAGATCATCAGCTCGCTCAACAGCATCAGCTAAAACCGTTACGTAATAAGGCTGCACTTCTAACATGCCGCCAGATATGTAATAAATTACATGTTCGCCGCCTGGTAGAGTCACGCGAACTTCACCAGGTTTAAGCACGGTTAAAAGCGGTGCATGTCCAGGAGTAACACCGACTTCACCTAGCTCACCGGTAGCAACAACCATTTCAACGATACCAGAAAAAATTCCCTTTTCTGCGCTGACAATATCTAAGTGGGTTG
>CAZZGV010000284.1:0-2294 GCA_964654255.1 uncultured Legionella sp.
TCTACATGCATGCTTGAGCGCATACGAAGATCAAACAATAAGCCCGTTTTTTCACTTACCTGAACGTTAGCTAATTTTAAAAACAGCCTGCACAAAACCATCTTTTGCTAACACTCGCAAAGACAGATTATTGATCATTTTTTATAGAAACAACTAAAGATAAAACCTACTATTTAAAAAACGCAATCAGGCTTGTTTTACTGCCAACTACTATCTACTATTATCAAAAAACAACGGATATAACATGCATATCATCTCGATCGTCATTATTTATCTTTTATTACAAATGTGTTTTGTATGGATGGTGTATCGATTAACCAAAAACCCGTCTGTTGTTGATGCGTCTTGGTCTATAGGACTTATGGTGTCTGGGCTCATTTATCTATCTGCCACGCCAATGACAACAATGACAACTCGGAGCATGGTAATTTGTGCTCTTCTTGTACTATGGGCGCTACGATTGGCAGGCTACCTTTGGTATACCCGAATTCGTCATGGCCATATAGATAAACGTTATACAGAGCTAAGTCATCAATGGAAAATAAGTAAATCCTTAGGCTTTTTTCTTAATTTTCAGCTTCAAGGATTATTAATATTTATTATTTCTTTTATCTTTTATTTAATTCACACATCAAATAACGCAAGCCTTGGCCTCATTGATGTAATCGGGATTGTTATTGTCATATCAGGCATCATCGGGGAGTCTCTTGCTGATTTTCAACTTACTACATTCAAAAAAACACAAAAAGGCGGGGTGTGTAATATAGGCTTATGGAATTACTCTAGACACCCTAATTATTTCTTTGATTGGTTAACATGGCTTGGCTTTACATTATTCGCCATCCAATCCAATCATGGATACCTTGGACTTTGCTCACTACTGCTGTTATATGTAATATTTACACGAATTACAGGTCCCCTTACCGAGCGAGGCTCGATTGAATCAAGGGGACAAAAATACATCGACTATCAACATCAAACCTCAATGTTTTTTCCTTGGTTCAAGACAAAAATCGATTCTCAATAAATACGGCAAAAAGACTACTGAAACCGCATAGAACAATACCCCAAGCAAAATCGATCAACGTAATTTTCCATGGCCAATTCGCAATGATAGAATAATTAGTAAAATCATAAATGCCATAGGTAACAATGCCAAGTAAAGCACCGAAAGCCAGCGCATAACTATAATCACCATGTGCTTTTGGAAGAACAAAACACACAACACCTAACGCGATACATACATAAACAATAACTGCCGCCCACCATATCGGCGTCATTACCTCACCTGATTTACGTAATAACATTCCAATATTTTCAGCGTAGATATTTTTTGCAACGGCCCCTAACCAAATCATATCCATGATAAACACTGACACGATGGTCACTAAAAACAAAATAATTAATTTCATAATCGCTCCTTAAACCCGATTATCTAGAATACGTCTATTTTGAATGGATCGGAATATAATCAAATTGTTGTGGTGAGGCTAATGAACCACACTCATCGTAGGTATTGTCCACACAAAGATAAAATTCTTTAGCCCCATATTTTGTGGCACTAGTTACTGCCTCATGAATGGAATGAAAATGAGAAACATTATCTTTCCTGCTAATATAAGAATCTGAATTTTTTGATATGATTTCAACAATATATTCGTTTAACTCAATAGGTGAATATATCAATGCGATTGATTTTGACGTTGCTTGAACACCATCAATCAAATCCTTACGCGATGGAGTTGTCATCATTTTTACCCCTTAAAACCTACCGGGAAATAACGGATCAAGACCAAACAATAGCTGGCCACACTAGCTATATTATAGTCTAGCATGACAATTTTTGCTCAAAAAGATTTTTGTGAAGGTTATAATTTATTTGCTATTTCAAAGGATATTACAGAGATTTAAACACCTTCACAGAACAACTAACAAAGCGTTTAATGTATAAACTGAGGTCTATTTACAATGTGTGCCGTGGATAAACCACGGCACCTAAGCATTTGGGGCTTAATCATCAACAGCCCCTAACTGGTTTATTTAGCAGCTGCAGCTTTCTTTTCTCTTTCTTTGATAATGACTGCCTCAGCTACGTTGTTTGGACAAGGAGCATAGTGAGAAAATTCCATTGAGAATTGACCACGCCCAGACGTAAGAGTACGCAAGGTGCTAATGTAACCGAACATTTCTGATAATGGAACGTCAGCCTTAACACGCACACCCGTAGCACTAGGTTCTTGACCAGAGATCATGCCACGACGACGGTTCAAGTCACCAATAACGTCACCGACGTT
>CAZZGV010000285.1:0-2269 GCA_964654255.1 uncultured Legionella sp.
TATCCAAGTAGAGCATCCTGTAACAGAAATGATTACCGGTATTGATTTGATAAAAGAACAAATCAAAATTGCTAGTGATATTCCGTTTACATTAACTCAAAATGCAATCAAATTTCGTGGTCATGCTGTGGAGTGCCGTATTAACGCGGAAGACCCTAAAACATTTATGCCTTCTCCTGGCACTATTCGTTTATTGCACCAGCCTGCGGGTCCTGGAATTCGTTTTGATTCACATATTTACAGCAGTTACACGGTTCCGCCTAACTATGATTCGATGATAGGTAAACTAATAAGTTATGGTGAAACTCGTGAAGAGGCATTCGCTAGAATGTGTAATGCGCTTGATGAAATCATTATCGATGGGATTAAAACAAATATTGAGCTGCACGATCGCATTTTACATGACAAAGAATTTATTCGGGGTGGAACAAACATCCACTATTTAGAAAAGCTGTTGAAGGAATAAAAAGCCTGTGCTGCAATTGAAAATTGAACATTGTCACCGTGATGAAATAGAACTGCTAAGTGATGAACTAGAAGAAACCGCCGCGTTGTCGGTTACGTTGTCTGATAAACAAGATGATCCTATACTAGAACCAGAGCTCGGAACCACGCCGTTGTGGCCTAATGTCGTAGTTCAAGCGTTATTTGCAGAAGAGTGCGACGCTGAGCTTGCTATCAAGATTTTATTGGAGAAATACCCTCATACAAGTTATTCACTAGAGGTTTTGCCCGAGCAAGATTGGGAGAGGGTATGCAGAGATGATGTGAAGCCTCAACAATTTGGCGAACGTTTGTGGATTTGTCCTTCTTGGCTCGAACCTCCAAAGCCAGATGCAGTCAATATTCTCCTAGATCCTGGATTAGCGTTTGGTACCGGAACACATCCAACAACATTTTTATGCCTTACATGGTTAGAGCAGGCGATGTTGCAGGAAAAAAAGGTGATTGACTACGGTTGTGGTTCAGGTATTTTAGCACTTGCTGCTTTGAAACTTGGTGCATTGCATGTTGACGCGGTTGATATTGATGAGCAAGCGTTAATCGCAACGCAGAGTAATGCTGCTAATAATGATATCCCTGAGACGTGCTTAACAATAGATTTTCCTGAGGCGCTAAAAACCCCAGCGGATATTGTAATAGCAAATATTTTGCTCACGCCTTTAATGAACTTACGCGAACGTTTCCATCAATTATTAAAACGTAACGGTATATTAGTTGTATCAGGAATTTTGGAAGACCAGGCAGAGGAATTAGCTACGTCTTATCAATCTGATTTTAAACTTACTGCGTCCTTTAAGCATGATGGCTGGGCTTTGTTAGTATTTAATAAATTATAAGTAGTAGTCGGCAAATATACTGGAAACATTGAGACAGAGTAGCGTACTTAAGCTTTCCAGTATAAGTTCAATTTTTGTATCCTCTTAAATTATAAAACTCTAATATCTTGATTTCTTAATGTAACTCTGATTAGCTAACGGGCGTATGGATGTTACATACCTATGGAAAATAAATGGAATAAAAACAAGTCCTTCGTGTCTATTAATGGAGTAAGTTATGGATAAAAAATTTTATTTATCGTCGCTAGCGGTTTCTTTGGCGGCAGTTGTTTCTCATTCACATGGGGCAGAGCCGCTGGTGTTGCAAAAATCGTTGTTTAAGGATGTTAAGCAGCGTTTTGAGCTGGTGGTTCCTGGTGTAATTAAATCTTCAAATGTTCCCACGGATGTATTGCAGTTTGTTCAGCAACATACGGATCAAAATAAAATAACACACGTGCGTATGCAGCAATACTATGCAGGTGTTCCTGTGTTTGGTGGGTATGCGATTATGCATAGTTCGCAGCTAGCGCAAACACTTTTGTCTGCCAAACAACGTGTTCAAATGAATGGTGTACTCTACAACGGCCTTAAAACAGAATTAGGTGAGCCATCATCTGCCTTTGCGGATCAGGCGAATCTTGCATTAGAGCAATTTAAGGCGCCTTACCAAAAGTATAAGCTTGATGAAGAGCGTGTTACACCGATCGTTTATGTCGATAATAACCATCGTGCTTTTTGGGCATACAAGGTAAGTGTATTGATTTATCGGGATGATGCGATACCCGAGCGACCCACGGCAATTATTGACGCACAAACATTTAAGCCTTTTCTAGAATGGAATGATGTAAAAACATTACGTTTACCTATTAAAGGAATAGGATTTGGGGGTAATTCGCGGACTGGGGAATACCAGTTTGGTAAAGATTTCCCAGCACTTCAATTGCATC
>CAZZGV010000286.1:0-2269 GCA_964654255.1 uncultured Legionella sp.
CATCAAATCCACCACCTTGGCGCGGCCCGGCTGCTTCTCGGATTCCCCCTTGCCGGGCGCGGTCACCACCTCGGTTTTTCCGGCTTTGATACGCCTGTTGATCAACCGCATGAGATCCTCATGATACGTGTCTTTATACTGCGTCGGGTTCCAGCGATCCGACATTTCATCCACCAGCTTGGTCACCATGTCTACCTCGCGTGGCGTCACACCCGTCGTCCTCAAACGTTTGGCCGGAATTTCGAGATCCTTGACCGGCCGGAGTTCGTTGGCATACCGCAGGGTATTTAACACCAGCATCTCGCTCCACGGAATGAGCGCGGCAATATATTGCCTGGTCCGGATCACGACGGTCGCAATGGCGACCTTTCCTGTCTTTGTCAAGGTTTCGCGCAGCAGCGCATAGCCCTTTTCTCCCCGTTTATCCGGTGCCAGGTAGTACGGTGTCTCAAATGAGGTAGGCGGGATGTCTTCGGCCCGCACAAAATTCAGAATATCTATGGTCTGCGTCGCTTCGACATTCGCACGTCGAAAATCTTCCTCCGTCAGTACGACGTAGCGGTCCTTCTCATATTCGTATCCTTTCACGATCTGGTCCCATGCCACCTCCTTGCCCGACTCCTTGTTGTAGCGTTTAAACCCCACCGGTTTCATATCGCGGCGGTCGAGGAGCGTCAAATCGAAGTGATTCCGGTTTTCAGCCGAGTACAACACCACCGGGATGTTGACGAGCCCGAAACTGATGGATCCTTTCCAGATCGATCGTGGCATGGCGTCACCTTGTGTTACGCGGCATCGGAATCTTCATCTGCTCCAAAGCCAGCACGCAGGTCATGCAAAGTCGCAGACAATCGAGAGAGGCCGCCGGTTCTCCACACCCTTCGCAGACCACATGAATCGTTTCGTTGATACGGCCGCAACCGTCCCGGCGGCAAGACGGGTCGTCACAGAGGCTGCAGTCGTAAGGACAGATCGTCATCTCATCCACATGCCAGGGATTCTCGAATGCACAAACTATCACGGACTCCTGACCCGACAACTCGGACAACCCCTAGCCTGCGAAGCAATATGGAACAAACACCGGGAGAACTAGGCCTCTGCCTAGCTGCGTCACCTGTCTCTCGTGGATAGGCTCAGTCTCCATCGGCAGATATATCCCCGCCTCCATATCACTACAGGAGAGACAGATGACCCATGACGAGGGACAAACCAGATCCATATGGATGTCGGCATCGATGCCCGCGACCCCGCCGCTCACAACGGGCGCCCATGCCGACGTATGCGTAATCGGTGCTGGAATCGCGGGGCTTACTGTCGCCTACTGCCTCATGAAACAGGGGGCTTCAGTCATTGTCTTGGACGAAGGTCGTCCCGGCGGCGGCATGACTCAACGAACGACAGCCCACTTATCGAATGCCATCGACTCCGGCTATGGCGAAATAGAACGGCTCCATGGGGGATCGGCTCCTCGCCTCGTTGCCGGCAGCCATATGGCCGCCATCGATTGGATCGAGCAGATACAGGCTCAGGAACCCATCGATTGTGATTTCATCCGCTTAGACGGCTATCGCTTTGCACCTTCGAACGACTCCCGCCAAGACATTGAAGAAGAATGGCAAGCCATCAAACGGGCGGAAATCCCGAACGTCGCGTATGTAGAGCAACTCCCGGCAGATCTCTTTCGTAGCGGCCCCTGCCTGCGGTTCTCCGGACAAGCCCAGTTTCATCCACAGAAATATCTGGCCGGCCTCGTGAAGGCCATTCAACGGCAGGGCGGTCGCATCTTCAGTGACGCCCATGTGATCAATGTCGACAGCGGTGAGCAGGCGAAGGTGGAGACCCGCCAGGGATGCATCGTGACCGCACAGGCCGTCGTTGTGGCCACCAACACGCCCATCAACAACCTGGTAACCATTCATACCAAACAGGCGCCCTATATCAGTTATGTCATCGGAGCGGCGATTCCGGACGGAGCGATCGAGCCGGTCTTACTCTGGGATACCCTTGATCCCTACCACTACATGCGAATTCATCGCGAGGTATCCCCGCAGGGCGACGCACAGTCTACCCTCATCGTGGGCGGAGAGGATCACAAGGCAGGACAGGCCGACGACGGGGAAGCCCGCTACGCCCGTCTGGAGAAGTGGGCACGCGACCGTTTCCCGATGATGCAGGCCCTCACATTTCGATGGTCCGGACAAGTGATGGAATCGGTGGACGGGCTGGCCTACATCGGCAGGAATCCGGGCGATGCGGACAATATCTATAT
>CAZZGV010000287.1:0-2245 GCA_964654255.1 uncultured Legionella sp.
TCCTGTGAAAATAAACCGCCAGGAGTATATCGATGCAAAATCAAATGAAAGAACAAGTTGAATGTGACTGGGCAAGGCAGGTAGAAAGCTGGAGGCAAAGTGGTTTGAGCCAAAGTGCATACTGCCGGCAAGAAGGTATTAACAATAAAAAGTTTCATTATCATTTGCACCGCCTAAGAAACGAAGAGTGCAAGCCTGAGTTAACCTTTATCGAAGCAAAACCTATCATACAATCAGCTGTAACAACAAAACCCGAAGCCAAGGCGAGTATACGTTTAATTTTGCCTAATGGGGTGCAAGCGCTGCTAGAGGATATTTCGTTTGATTTATTACCGCAGGTGTTTAGTCTTGCGAGTAATTTATCATGTTAAAGCTGAGCGAGGACACCATTATTTATGTTGCGTCATGCGCGGTGGATTGCCGCAAAGCCATTAATGGTTTAGCGGCCCTTGTATTAGAGGAGTTGGATAGGCAGCCTCATGATGGCTCAGTCTATGTTTTTTATAACCAAGCCTGCTCATTCGTTAAGTGTTTGTTTTGGGATAAGAATGGCTTTGTGCTCTATCACAAGCGTTTAGAGCGAGGTCGGTTTAAGATGAGCAGGCGTACTGATGGTGCTTACACGATTAGCCAAAATCAATTAGGCTGGTTATTAGCAGGGCTTGATTTTCAACTGATGAATGAATTTAGCACCCTTGATTTCACTCATTATTTTTAACTCAAAATGCACATTTTAATATAAATATGCTCGTTAATTTGATATAATTTGCTCATAAAAAAAGAAGATAATCGATTGCGATGATATTAAATCCTGCTCAAACATTAGACCAATTACGACAAGAAAATGCACGCTTATTAGCATTGATTGAGCAGCGCGAGTCCACGATTCAACATCTACAACACCAGCTTCACTTGTTCCGTACTGCACGATTTGGCCGTAAAAGTGAGAAAGGGGTTGTGCCTGAGCAAATGGCCCTTCACTTTGATGAAGCAGCATGTCTCGTAGAATTAGAGCAGGATGTTGAAACACCAGAAACACAAACCATTACTTACACCCGCGCGAAGAAGAATACCGGCAGAAAGCCTTTGCCTCAATCCTTGCCCTATGTAGAGCAAGTCCATGACTTAACAGAAGATGAAAAGCAATGTGCTTGCGGCTGTGCGTTAACTCACATCCGTGATGAAATGACTGAGCAGCTTGACGTAGTTCCACAAATGACGTTTCGTGTAGTACACATTCGCAAACAATATGCGTGCAAAGGTTGTGAAGACACCATGAAGCTCGCACCCATGCCTAAACAGCCTATCCCGCGCTCCATCGCAAGCCCCGGCTTAATCGCCGCCGTAATTAACTCTAAATTTCGTTGCCACATGCCTTTATATCGGCAAGAAGAAATGTTCAATGCCGCAGGCGTTCCACTCACGCGAGGCACCTTAGGTCATTGGGTAATAAAAGCCGCTGACTTATTGACACCTTTAGTCAAACTCATGGAAGACAACATCCAACGTTATGACATTGCCTATGCAGATGAAACAACGTTACAGGTACTTAAAGAAAAAGGCCGGCTGGCTGCGCAAAAATCATATATGTGGCTCTTTTCCGGTGGGCCGCCTTCTAGGCGTGCTTTTGTTTATCAATATCATCAGACCCGTGCTCACCAAATTCCTACTGACTTCTTTGCCGATTTTCAGGGCTATCTGCATGCGGATTGTTATGCAGCGTACATCAGCCTTGGCCTGAAGCCCTCTATTGTGCACGTTGCTTGCTGGGCTCATGCGCGGCGCTATTTTGTCGATGTGGCTAAATCAACTAAAAAATCAGGCCTTGCTCATCAAGTCATTGCTCTTATCGCCAAACTGTATCATCTAGAAGCAACGCTTAAAGAAGAAAACGCATCTCCAGCCAGCGTCTTTGCTGCCCGCACTCAAAAAGCTAAAGCAATCGTCTTCGAAATTAAAACCATCCTAGATGAAGCCTGCTCAAAAGTACTGCCTAAAAGTCCTCTTGGTAAAGCAGTCTTTTATGCCCTTAACCATTGGGAGGCCCTAAAAGCCTATCTTTATGACGGACGACTTGATATCGATAATAACTTGTCTGAACGCGCTATTAAGCCCTTCGTCATCGGCAGAAAAAACTGGCTCTTCAGCGGTAATGAAGTCGGTGCTCATGCCGGAGCAATACTCTTCTCCCTTATTGAAACCTGTAAATACCATCAAATCGATGTTTTTTCTTGGCTTAAATATA
>CAZZGV010000288.1:0-2226 GCA_964654255.1 uncultured Legionella sp.
ATAAATTTAACATGGTGGATGTATTGATAATTTTTCTATTAGGCAACGTCTATAATTAATTTTTCATGTCCTTTTTAATTTTTATCCTAGGAAAAACATTTATCTCATCGCTTGAGCTGTAAAATCTGTATTTAAATTAAGAAAGTGAAGATTAAAAAAGCAGTTATGCTGTGTATAAGAGTATGATTAGCACATCTAAAAGTGGTGTATATGCGATAGAGTTTTTTAAAACAGACATTAAATTAACAAATAATACCCTAAGTAAAACACCGTTTCTTCACAAGTGAAAAATTCTGTAATGTATTGTTTTTATTATTTAATTGTTAATTAACCACAGAAATGTAAACCTTTATAATAAATAACAAATAATATATTTAACTTATTATAATAATAGCGAGGAAAAATTATTGTGTAAGATTAGCTTCGCTAACGCTTTTAAAGACGAAGATGCTTAGTCATTGATTAAATTGCATTTAGGGCTTTGAACTAGTTTTCGTTTGACAGCAGATGTAAATTTTTCTATCATTGCCGACTCTAAAAATTTATTACAGGTTCATTATGAAACGTACCTTCCAACCCAGTAACTTAAAGCGTAAACGGGATCATGGTTTTGGTGAGCGTAGGGCAACACGTGCGGGTCGTTTAGTTATTAAGCGTCGTCGTGCTAAAGGCCGTAAACTTTTAACTGCTTAACGATGTGTATTGTTTTGACAAAACACGCCGCTTGTTAAAAAAAAGCGACTACAATAACGTGTTTAATCAAGCAACAAAAATTGTAACTTCCAATTTTATTGTACTATATCGCGATAATACGGTAGGACATGCACGGCTTGGTCTAGCTTTGTCAAAAAAAGCAATCGCTAAAGCCCATGATAGAAATCGAGTTAAACGACTGTTGCGAGAGACATTTCGCAACAGTCAATTGCGACCAGTTGATATAGTCGTCTTAGCTCGAAATGGTGTTGGAAACGTTGATAATTCAATGATTATCAACAACTTGAGTGATTTATGGGACAAATTGTGCGCAAATTAATTTGCCTTCCTATCAAGTTATATCAATGCTTGTTTCGACCTTTCATTAGACCCTGTTGCCGTTTTTACCCATCCTGTTCTAATTATGCATTATTAGCCATAGAGCACCATGGTATTAGCAAAGGGATGTGGTTAACATGTCGCCGTTTACTACGCTGCCATCCTTGGAATGAAGGTGGTTACGATCCTATATTACCCAACAAAGAGAAGCTTTAATGGATATTCGACGAGTTATTTTATATGCAGCACTGGCGCTAGTTGTTTATTCCCTGTGGACCAACTGGCAAGTTGATTTTCCTGTTGCACCTCAGCAGCAAACAGCTGCAACTACTGAGCAAGTAACCAATGGAAATGAGTTGCTTCCAACGAATCTTCCATCTCAGGGACCTGCCAATGAACCAGCGGTTGAATCCGTTAGTGATGCTCAGCCTTCAGAAAGCGCTAATAAGACTATTCATGTGCAAACAGATGTTCTTGATCTTCAAATTGATTTGAAACACGGTGACATCGTTGCAGCCAACTTATTAGATTATCCAGTAAGCGTTACTGAGAAAAATACGCCATTTCCATTGTTGCAAAATAAAGTTGGTGAGCGTTACGTTGCCAACAGTAATTTATTCCTTGTAAAGGGACAAGCTATTGAAAATGCTGATGGAAATTACACAACTGATTATAAAGAGTATCAATTACCAGCGGGTCAAAAAAAATTAGTTGTTACCTTAAAGGGTAAAAATAACGATGGATTATTGATTCAAAAAGAGTTTTCTTTCACCCAAGGAAGTTACTTAATTGATGTTCGTTATGTATTAACGAACCAAGGAGAAACTGCCTGGAAAGGATACTTGAATACGCAGTTGTTACGTACCTCACCACAAGAAGATAAAACCAGTATGTTTCATGTGGGATCGTACACTGGCGCCTCATATTCAATCCCAGGAAAGTCACGTTATAAAAAAATTAATTTTAATGACATGACAAAAGCTAATCTTGACGTAGAAGTTAAAAGTGGCTGGGTTGCAATGCAACAACATTATTTTCTTACTGCGTGGGTTCCTACAGCCGAAAGTACAAATATGTTTTATACACGAGCGGTGAATGGTGATTACACCATTGGTGCTGTTAGCCAACCTATTTTAATTGTACCTTCTAAAACGCAAGAAGTGAGCTCGCAACTTTATTTAGGACCAGAAGTCA
>CAZZGV010000289.1:0-2221 GCA_964654255.1 uncultured Legionella sp.
CTTTCCAGCATCAATCTGGGAAACCTCAGAACTACTCTCACAAGCGGCTGCGTGATTCATAATAAAATCAAATGCATTACTACATTCTTTTGGATTTAAATGCTGAAAAATAAATACAATATAACGTGCGGGATTTATTATAGATGTGTGGGATTTTGTCGACGAGCCATGGCCTGTTGTGGAGCGAGTTATGACTGATGACGGTTTAAATGTAATTTCACACTGTCCACTGAAACCAAGGGGAAATGGATCCAGCGGCGGATTTGAAAATAAGGCACTATTGACAATATTTGGTACAATATCGTTAAGTATTTTTTTATGTAAACATTGAAGGGGAACTTGCGCTAAAGTATCTGACCCACCAATATGCTTAACTGATGATAATTGAAAAAATGCCGTTGCTAAGACAATTGCAGTCTCATTAACTACCTTATATACCTCAACCACAGGTTTGCACTGCACCGTCTCTAGAGAGCCAAACCCTTGGAATGGTACATCACGCTTAATACAAGGAGAAGACGTTTCTTTTACTCTATAACCATACTCAATAGCAGCACTTAGTGAAAAATTAGCTACAAAAAGCATCGTTGTTGCAGAGGCAGGGTGCCTGACTAAAAATCGGGCTACAAAATTTTGGGTTTTTTCTCGGCAGGTATAGAGTGTAGACAATAAATCAAAAAGCATATTAATTATCCAAAACAAATATTCAAAAGGTCTAGGGTTCGATAAGCCGCAAAATATTATAGAATACCCAGGCAATTTTCAATACGATAACGAATTAAAAAGACTATACAATCAATACACTAGCCAACAGCTGACGAGTATACGGTTCTTGGGGGTTCATAAAAATCTGCTCACAACATCCTCTTTCAACCGCCTTACCATCACGCATAACCAAAACGTCATCAGCAATATAAGACACCACACCCATATTATGAGTAATAAATAAATAAGTCAGACCACACTCTTGTTGTAACGCTTTCAATAAATTCAGAATTTGCGCTTGTACTGACATGTCGAGCGCGCTTGTAGGTTCATCGCAAATCAGTAATTCAGGCTCTGTAGCCAATGCCCTTGCGATACAAATACGCTGACGCTGCCCACCTGAAAATTGGTGAGGATAGCGATTTAAGCTATTACTAGGTAAATTAACCTGGTCTAACAATGTATATTGTCGTTTACGAATCTTTGCTGCAGGCATACCCTGTGCCTGCATGCCTTCAGCGAGGATTTCGTCAACGGTCATACGTGGGTTCATTGAGGAATATGGATCTTGAAATATAATTTGTACTTTTTTTCGAAAATCGCGCAATGCCCGGCCACGCAGCGCGGCAACATTTTGGCCTTTATAGAGAACAAGACCCATAGTAATAGGATTTAAACGTAATAAAGCACGGCTTGCTGTGGTTTTGCCACAGCCTGATTCCCCCACCAATGCCAAGGTTTTTCCTTTATGCAGCACAAACGACAATCCATCAACTGCTTTAGACACCGTCTGCTTCGGCCGAAATACACTGGGTTTTGCAGCAAAATATACAGCTAGATCCTCTACAGCTAAAAGAACCTCACCAGGCTCTTTATTCACCATCCATTTTTGGCTATCGATTAATAAAGCAGGCGGCTTGCTATGTTCTGGATATAAATGACAACGAACCGTGCGACTTGAGGGTAAAATCTGTAATTGCGGCTCAATGGTAGCACAGGGTGCAAATGCATGAGCACAACGTGGATGAAAACGGCAACCCAAAGGCATAGCATCTAACGTGGGGACACTCCCCATAATGGTTTGTAACTGCTCAGCACGCTTGGCAAATGTAGGCAGAGAAAGAAATAATTGCTGAGCGTAAGGATGTAACGGCTGACTAAAAAAAACATCGGCTGGTGTAGATTCAACAATTTGCCCAGCATACATAACACACACGGTATCCGCCATTGCTTTTACAACACTTAAGTCGTGAGTAATAAGCAATATACTCATGTGATACTGGCGTTGCAATTTCTTAAGTAACAACAAAATTTGAGCCTGAATAGTTACATCTAACGCGGTTGTTGGCTCGTCTGCTATCAATACCGTTGGATTGCTAGCCAATGCCATGGCAATCACCACCCGCTGCTTCTGCCCACCCGACAATTGATGCGGATATTGCTGTAAGCGGAGTTCAGGATGAGGGATGTCAACCTCTTTGAGTAATTCCACCATGCGCGATTGCACTTGAGAAAG
>CAZZGV010000290.1:0-2221 GCA_964654255.1 uncultured Legionella sp.
GATTTGCCGCAACCTGATTCACCTAATAAAGCCAGCGTCTCCCCTGGTTGCAAACAAAACGTCACTTCATCCACTGCAATCAAAGGGCGATCAGTGGTTTTAAAAGCGACGGTCAACTGCTTGATCTCAGCAATCTCTGCCATAAGCTATTTAATTAAGATATGAATTTGAACTGTAGCGCAAGTTGCGATGCTACGCAAAAATAATGAGCTATTATATTGGTGAGCATGTGTCTTCGCTGCTTGCCCACCCTACCTTTGAGTAGTTACTCTATGTAGCGACGTGCCGACCAAAATCTAAGTTACCTTTTATTGCCATCTATGTGTATAATGCGGCCACTCATCTTATTATGACAGTACTATGTTACAACTCTTTGTATTTAGTGGTTTATTTTTATTTTCCTGTTTTGGGGTAGCGGCCCCTACAGCACCACTTTATCAAATTGATATGATTGTTTTTACCCATTTACAATTGCCCTCCACATCAAAGAATAACAACGCTGTCACCGTGCTAGCCCCAAATATCACTGATGCCATTCCACTAGATACAACCGCAAGCAGCGCAAAAACCACGTTCCATGCACTGCCAACGTCAGCATCACAATTACGCGATGAATATTGGGCATTAAGTCGCAACCCACAGTATCAATTACTATTTAGATACAGCTGGCTTCAACCAGCCAATAACCAACGGCCTATCGCTTTATCTCAAATAAACATGGGGGGCTGGAACGTAGAGGGTACATTGAAGGTTCAAAAAAGTAATTATTACCTACTGAATACTAACCTACGTTTTTCAGCACCAAATAGCAAACAACCAGCCTTTATTTTTTCACAAAAACAACGCCTCAAACCAAATGTTGTTTATTACCTTGATCATCCACACGCTGGGATGTTAATCAAAATTCACCCTGTTTCTTAATCCCTATGACTGCAATTTCGACACCTACTACACTAAAATCATCCGTACGTCTGGGCATTTGGCTCATTGGTGTTTCTTTCGTATTATTTCAATTTTTTCTGCAACTATCGTCAGGAGTTGTTATAGGCTCAATTATGCATGACATGCATTTATCTGCGCTAACCGCTGGCATATTAAGTAGCGCGTTATATATTGTGTATACCAGCCTGCAAATTCCCGTCGGTATCTTATTTGACAAACAAAATACCCGAACATTAATGGCAGTTAATGCGCTGCTATGTAGTATCGGATGCTTTGTATTTGCAGCCAGTTACAGTTTATTTGGGCTTTTTGTAGGACGCTTACTTATAGGCACGGGCTCAGCATTTGCTTTTATAGGTTTATCACATTTATTACGCCAACATTACCCGCTTAGACAATTTGCTTTTATGATAGGATTATCCGAAACATTAGGCTTTGCTGCCACCGTTATTGGCATGATTGCAATGGGCACACTGATTGCAACATGTGGTTGGCGAGGCTTTATTAATACAGCGGGGACAGTCGGGGTATTGATTGCATTTTTAAGCTGGAAATATATCCCAAATAGCTACCCCCAAATACAACCTGCTCGCCATTATGGCAAACAATTATTGCAAATTCTTACCAATGGAAAAGCCTGGATTAACGGTTTTTTTGTTGGATTAACCTTCACAGTTGTTACCGCATTTGGTGCTTTATGGGCGGTTCCCTTCATCCAGGTAAAGCTTGGCTGTAATTTACAACAAGCAAGCATGATTAACGCTGTTTTTTTTCTCGGAACCGCATTAAGCTGCCCGTTATTTGGCGTCCTTGCTACACAATTAAGTAAACGCAGGCCCCTTATTTTAAGTTCTTGCCTCTCCACAAGCACCCTACTGCTGGTTTTGCTTTACATGCCAATAAAAAGCCATCTGCTAATGGGCCTTCTGATGTTCCTGATGGGAATTTGTTGTGGCGCCTACATGCTTGCTTATACCATAGCAAATGAGTTAGCTCCCGCAGGATCGCTGTCTACCTGTACTGGCTTTACCAATATGTTAGCAATGATTACTACACCTTTATTACAACCACTGATTGGTTATTTACTTGACGTATTGAATAACACCGGCGTGTATACATTAGCCAATTATCAAATTGCTCTTTTAACAATACCTGTATCATTAATTATCGCGTGCATTTTGGTGTTTTTTTTGCCAGAAAAGTCCTAGCACTAACACCCTCGGCTTTTTTTAAACAGCTGGCTCGATGTGCTGCTTCCCCTCTTCCCTATCACCTATAA
>CAZZGV010000291.1:0-2194 GCA_964654255.1 uncultured Legionella sp.
TTATTTGTTAGTTGCCCCAAAGGTTTAGAGTATTTGTTAGAAGACGAAGTAAAGGCTTTGGGCTTGCGCGTAACGCGAGTGAGCCCGCAGGGCGTTTATGGCGAGGGAGATCTCGCTGTAATTTACCATTTGTGTATTTGGTCTCGCCTTGCAAATCGTATCCAGCTTATTTTATTTAGTGGACAGGCTCACGATCAGCAAGCATTGTATCAATTATGCCGTCAATATCCATGGCAGACAGTTTTTTCAGTAGACAAAACATTAGCAATTGAGTTTCATGGCTCATCTGCGCATATTCGTAACACCATGTACGGGGCGCAATTGGTCAAAGATGGTATCGTTGATCATTGGCGAGAGCTGCACGGAGACCGGCCTGTTATTGACCGAGAGTGGTCTCAAATACGCCTACATGCTTATTTAAAGGATGATGAACTCACGGTTAGTTTAGATCTATGCGGATATAGTTTGCATCAACGCGGTTATCGTTTACAGGCAGGTGCTGCGCCTTTAAAAGAAAACGTAGCAGCTGCATTATTAATTCGTGCTAAATGGCCACAATTGGTTGCAGCGGGATTCGCATTTCATGATCCTTTTTGTGGCGCGGGTACGCTTGTTATTGAGGCAGCCATGATGGCGGCACATATTGCTCCGGGTTTGATCCGAGATGATCAATCCTTGCACCATTGGGTGCAACATCAGCCTTCGTTGTGGGAAAAAATCAGATTACATGCGCTGCAACAGGTTAAACCTGTAACTATAAAATTATATGGCTCAGATACTGACCAGCAAATCATCGAAGCTGCTCGTGCCAATGCTGAGCGAGCTGGTGTAGCACCATTGGTCGAATTTAGCTCGACAACACTGGAGCATTGTCGACCCAAAGCTGAAAAAGGTGTGGTTATTTGTAACCCGCCTTATGGTGAGCGATTGGGTGATGCAACGCAGTTGATGCCCTTGTATCAACAATTAGGAAAAGTTTTGCATGATCATTATCAAGGGTGGCAGGCAGCTGTTTTGACCTCCAACCCCGTTTTAGCCAAGGCAATAGGTCTGCGCTCTAATAAACAATACACGCTATATAACGGCGCGCTGGAATGTAAATTATATTGCATGGCGATTGATGCGACGAATAGCCTTAAAGATAACAAAAAGGTAAATTTGTCGCCGTCGGCTGAAATGTTATTGAACCGTTTACAAAAAAATTATAGTCATTTACAAAAATGGGCAAAACGCCATCACGTTAGTTGTTACCGCGTTTATGATGCTGATTTACCAGAATATTCCTATGCCATCGATATTTATAATGATCATGTTGTTTTGCAGGAATACACAGCACCAGCGATTATTGCATTAAATAAAGTAGAGCGACGCAGTTTGGATGTGCTGCAAGTGGTTCCTATTGCCTTGAATATTGGGCCTGAAAAAGTAGTAGTAAAACGCCGCAAACAACAAAAAGGAACCAGCCAATATCAAAAGATAAATCAGATGGGACGTACCATGATTGTTAACGAAGGGCGTGCCAAGCTTAGTGTAAATTTATATGATTATTTGGACACAGGGTTGTTTCTAGATCACCGTTTGTTAAGGCTGCAATTTGCACAACTACCTCCGACCACACGGTTTTTAAATTGTTTTTGTTATACGGCAAGTGCGAGTGTTCATGCGGCTTTAGCCGGAGCGTTGACCACCAACGTCGATTTATCAAATACTTATCTTAATTGGGCGCAAGATAATTTTATAAATAATCACATTGATCTAGCTAAGCATCAATTTATTCAATCCGATTGTTTGACATGGTTAAAAATGACCAAAGATCGATTTGATGTGATCTTTTTAGATCCACCAAGCTTTTCCAATTCAAAACGTACAAGTGAGGTTTTGGATATTCAGCGTGATCATGAATCATTAATTAACGCAGCTATGCGATTGCTTTCTCCCGGCGGCACGCTGTATTTTTCTACTAACTTGCGCCACTTTAAATTAGCGGAAGCGATTAGTACGGAATACACGGTGAGTGATATTAGTGAGGATACAATTGACATCGATTTTAAGCGAAACAAGCGTATTCATCAGTGTTATACAATTAAAAATTAGGCTTGATATAAAATCAGGCCCCGTTTTTGCGCGCGTTAGTGATGCAATCCTGTCGAGGTTCAGAATAAGGCCGCTGGATTGCTTCGTTAGCACTCGCAAC
>CAZZGV010000292.1:0-2178 GCA_964654255.1 uncultured Legionella sp.
GGCGCGACATCTTTAACCATTGCTAGTGTTGTTCATTATAACGCGAATTTTAATGCATTTTTATGAAAGTGCGAAACTCGTGAAAAATC
This sequence comes from uncultured Legionella sp., assembly GCA_964654255.1. Classification (GTDB taxonomy): domain Bacteria; phylum Pseudomonadota; class Gammaproteobacteria; order Legionellales; family Legionellaceae; genus CAZYME01. The sequence continues at coordinate 90 of CAZZGV010000292.1, forward strand.
TAAAAAATTGGCAGAATTCGTGTAATAAATTAAATCACAGTAAAACCTAATATCATTTTTTTCAATACATTCTCCTGCTTCTAGCAGCGACATTCGAATAAAATCCCAGCTTTATTTTTATCACAGATAGATATGTGTGTGATCCTAAGAAATTAGCTATCTTCTCGCATAAAGAACAATAGAAGAAATCACCAAGGCCATACCGGTAAATTCCATTTTTGTTAATTGCTCACCAAGAATAATCCAAGCAAGAATGACTGTAGCTATCGGCATAACAGCGGTAGAAAGCGAAGCCATCACGCCGTCCACACGCTGTGCACCTAAAAACCAAAATACATAAAATAGCCCTGAGCTTAAAGAAATAATAAATAAAATAAGCCAGCTTAGAGGAGTAATTTGCGAAGGCTCCCAGGGCATTAAAAATAAAGCGGGTAGTAACAATAGCGCATTAATTCCATTAAGAAGCGCCGTAGTTAAAAATAAAGGCAATCTATTGGAGTAGAGCTTGCAGAGTATATAGTAGACCGCCTCAGGCAAGAGAGACAACAAAACGATGGAATCGCCAAAAAATGAATGTGAGGCCCCCACTATACTTAGTTTATCGTATGCAATAACAATAAGACCTGCCGTAGCAAAAACCACGCAAAATGCTTTTTGAGCAGAAATTTTCTCACCTAAAATAAGCCATGACATAATTGCAATAATCGCAGGCAAGGCACTGGTGATAATTCCTGCCACATTCGCATCGGTGGAATTTAAGCCCACTAACATAAGACAATTAAACAAAACGCCAGCACATAACGCCTGGCTAATAAGAAATATCCAATCCTTACGATTTATCATTAAAATGTGGGATTTAATCGACTGTTGTTTTGCCGGTGTTACCCAATGTAATGGTAATAAAATAAACGTAGCCAAGGCAAAGCGTATAGCAAGGATGACTAAAACAGGCATTGATGCAAGCAATGATTTTGAAATTACAATATTTATGCCAACCATTGTTTGGGCCAATATAAGGAACACCAAGCCTTTATAAAAATCATTTTTTTGCATAACATCTCGACTCTGGAACTATAACAATGGCTTGCAACGCCAAATTATCAACTATATGTCAAATATATGAGCTTCACAATATCTGTGATTAATTATTCTCTGTACATGACAAAAGGCTTGCATTTATATGCTGACGCAAATAGCTTTTCCCGGAATTGAGGGAAGGTAGCATGCCAGAATCGTTAAATATCAAATATATTAATCAACAAAGTCAATGTTCAATGATGTAGTTGTGAGTAGTGCATAGTCTACACTATGCACTACTGTTGTAGTATTAGATGAATTTGGTTCGCAGTTACCGTGTTTCTGTAACGCCACCCACTGCTAGGTCACTTCTATACTCACATTATCTAGATTAATGATCTTATGTTTTGATGTGTCCATCGTACGAGATAAATCACTGTTACTGAAATCATCTACCGCAATAACTTGCTGCCTAGCTCGCTCAGCTTCTCGCATAGATTTCGCCTCATCCTTGCTTAGGATATTGCATGCTACTGCTTCATCAATTTGTTCCAGTAATGTAAGTGTTGCTAATTTACCTTCTTTAACAGCTCGCGCAATTTTTTTCTCTAGTAACTCAACATTACATAGTTTAATAAAGGCATCCTCTACATTACCCAATGGGCAATTTTCTGCAGCTTCACTAAATACTAGCCTTGTTAATCGGTTACGGGTATAGCCAGGCACCATTAATGTTCGCGCCAATTGAGCGCCAAGTTTATCAGACGGTTTATGTCGTTGAATGCCAAAAGGTTGCAGTACCAATTTTAATACCAATTTACCGCCTCTGGATGGGAAGTTAGCAATAACCCCTTGAATAGCTAGAGCGCATTCATAAAATAAATGCTGGCAGCACCATTCCACCAAAGGCAGATCATCCACAAGCTCACCATCTTGATGAAAGCGTTTTAAAACAGCAGACACAAGATATAAATTACTCAGCAAATCACCAAGACGTGCAGATAGTTTTTCTTTGCGCTTTAATGCACCCCCTATCATCATCATTGAAAAATCAGCAAGAAAAGCCAAATTA
>CAZZGV010000293.1:0-2165 GCA_964654255.1 uncultured Legionella sp.
TAAAAGTCATGTTTACCGGATTATTCGTGGTGGTGAGGTGCGTATCAATAAAAAGCGTGCGCAACCAAGTTCCCGTTTATGTGTGGGTGATATGGTACGTATTCCTCCAGTGCGCGTCTCTCAAGATAAAGAAGCACATGTTGGGCCTCAACTTACTCAGCGATTAGCAGAGAGTGTTATTTATGAGGATGATTGTTTATTGGTTGTAAATAAACCGGCTGGGATAGCTGTGCATGGTGGAAGTGGATTAAGTCTTGGTGTCATTGAGGCGTTGCGCAAAACGCGGACTGATTTATCGTATTTAGAATTGGTGCATCGTTTGGATAAAGATACGTCAGGGTGTCTTTTATTAGCTAAAAAACGTACTAAGTTGCGCGCGATTCAGGCTTTACTGGAAGAGCGCTTGGTAAAAAAAACCTATTGGGCGTTGGTTTGTCACCCTTGGGAGGGAAAGAAAACGTTGATAGTAGATGCTGCCTTGGAAAAAAATACACTTAAGTCCGGAGAGCGAGTGGTGCGTGTTACTGAGAGTGGCAAGTTGTCGCATACAAGTTTTAAATTGTTGGAAAATTATCAAGAGGCCTGTTGGGTCGAGGCGAGCCCAAAGACGGGTAGAACCCATCAAATTAGGGTGCATAGTGCCTATATAAGGCATCCGATTGTTGGCGATCATAAGTATGGTGGGGATTTAACAATAAATGGCTTGGATGCAAAAAAGCAACGGCTTTATTTGCATGCTAGAGCAATTCAATTTAATCTGGATGATAAAAATTATGCGTTTCAGGCGGATTTAGATCTTCGATTTGCTGAGGCACTAAAACAATTAAGAACTCGGAGTAAAATACGCCATGAATAGGCCGTATCAATTAGTGGTGTTTGATTGGGAAGGGACGCTTGGGGATACGCTGGGGCAAATTTTAAATACTGTTGCAGTTGAAGCACAGCGTCTGCAGTTTGGTGAATTCGATGAACGTTTGGCAAGGCAATATGTTACTTTAGGTTTGGTTTTGGCCATTAAAAAGATATTTCCCCATCTATCCATGCATCAGCATGAACAATTGTTGCAAGCGGTTCAGCATTCATTAGTAACTGAGCCAGCTGATACGTACCTTATCCCTGGCGCTGAGCACATTATACAACGAATTCACAATGCTGGGATGATGTTGGCCATTGCAACTAACAAAGGGCATCATTCACTTCATCGTGCCATACAAGCAGTAGGGCTAGCTGATTTTTTTACTACTACACGTTCAGCTGGGCAAACACCACCAAAACCGTGTCCTCAAATGCTCGAAGAAATAATGGATGTATGTGGCGTAACTGCCGCACAAACGTTGATGGTGGGTGACTCTGTTACTGATATAGAGATGGCAAAGCAACTCAAGGTTGATGCTATTGGCATTGATTTCTATCATCAGCAGGCCGCAGATCTGCGAGCCGCTGGTGCATGTGATGTATTTGATGATTATCAGCAGTTAGCTGTGTATTTACAATTACCTGAATAGGGATGTGGATAACATATGACAACGTTTACCAGTTTACCAAATTTGCTAACCCTCTCGCGGATACTGCTTATTCCCGTTTTTGTTGGTGTATTTTATTTGCCTTTTTCTTGGGCGCATGGCGCTGCTGCTATTATATTTGCGACAGCAAGTTTTACTGATTGGTTGGATGGTTATCTTGCACGTAAGCTACAACAGATATCACCCTTTGGAGCGTTTCTTGACCAAGTTGATGATAAATTGCTTGTATCTAAGAGTTTGTTGTTATTGGTTGGTGCAAAAGATCTGGATTATATCACGTTGCCAGCTATCATCATTGTAGGGCGTGAAATTGTAATTTCAGCGCTGCGGGAATGGATGGCAGAAATAGGACGTCGTGCAAGCATTACGGTCAGCTATGTTGGGAAGGTGAAAACAGCGTTTCAAATGAGCGCATTAATTTTGTTGTTGGCCTTTTATCCTGCGACATCATATTGGGGTGTGTTAGGCTTTATTTTGTTATATATGGCTGCAATTTTGACCATTTGGTCTATGGTTGCATATATTGTTATAGCATGGCCCCAATTAACGGATAAAAGTGAGTGATATTATTGTTGACAGACAAATCTTTTCCGGTAGAATTGCACCCCGTAGAGACGCGGGAATAGCTCAGTGGTAGAGCAC
>CAZZGV010000294.1:0-2159 GCA_964654255.1 uncultured Legionella sp.
TTTCTGGAGAAAAAATTTGGGGTAGTGACCCAAAGTGTTTACCAAGACCTACTCACAACCATGCTTGGCTCAAACATTAAAATACTAACCTATGATTTCCAATCTCAAATGTTAACCGCCTTAGACGATGGCGATGTCGATGCACTTTTGATCGACAAAGTCACTGCTGACTATTGGTATGCTAATGGCGATAATGCCTATCGCTTAATTGGTAAACGAATACCCTATGGGTACGGTTATGGAATTATCGCGGCTAAAGGAAAAACTGACTTAATGTCTCAAATCAACGCAGCCTTACTTGCCATGCAAGCTGACGGGACATATATAAAAATTTATTCCACTTATTTTAGTGGCAGCGCTTTATGAAATTTGAGATGATGACATCAAAATTATGATTAAAAAAGAGGCATAATGAGAATTTGGGTTGATGCTGATGCCTGTCCCAACACCATTAAAGATGTTTTGTTTCGTGCGGCAAAAAGAACAGAAACAACGTTAATTTTGGTGGCTAACGCATATTTAGTAACACCAGGTTCAAAATTTATTTCCACCATTCAAGTTGAACAAGGGTTCGACCGCGCCGATGACTACATCGTTCAGCATATGGAAGCTAACGACCTTGTTATTACAGCTGATATTCCTCTGGCAGCGCATGTGGTTGCCCATAAAGGGCTGGCACTTAATCCGCGTGGAGAAATATATACCGAAAACAATATTAAACAACGCTTAGGCATCCGTGACATGATGGAAACTATCCGTGGAAGTGGTGTAAACATAGGAGGCCCATCCTCCTTTAGTGTGAAAGAAAAAACTGCGTTTGCTAATGCTCTTGATAGAATTTTAGCCAAATCTAAATAACCCGACGTTACGAGCATCAGCGAAATAACCCTGTTCGGCATTCCACTTGAAAATAGCGCTGAATTGCTTTCCTTCGCTCACAAAAACGGGCTTAAGTTCAATATTTGATCGCCCATGCTGTTTTACGTTTACACAAGCCCTTGTTGTGTCTAAAGCACCTATTCATGATAATATATGCCCAATTATGTTTATTTGGTGTTTTCATTATGTTTCTAAACTACACAGCTGACATTGCATCATTACAGCGTGAGTGCATTATTCATTGGAAAAAAACCGATGTTAAGCTACAACACACGGATTTTTTAAAACTGGTTGAAGAAAATCATGCATTTAATTACCAACTCTGGCACGCCGAAGATCGTGCACGACGTGATGATTTAGGTTTTGAATTTGTCTATCATGCAAAACGTGAAATTGATTATTGCAATCAACAACGCAACAATCGCATGGAAGCGATGGACGAATGGCTCTTTCATCAACTGCAACCTGCGCCCGCATCAGCGTGCCCCGTACATTCGGAAACACCAGGAATGATGATAGATCGCCTATCAATTATGGCCTTAAAGGCTTATCACATGGCTATTCAAGTCGAACGTACAGATGTAGACGAAACACACAAAAATACCTGTCTAAAGAAATTACGTACGATTGAAGAGCAACAACGACAACTGCATGATTGTTTACAGCAATTTTTACAAGCAATCAGTGATAAAACTAGAACCTTCCGAGTTTATCATCAATTTAAAATGTACAATGATCCAACACTAAATCCTGAGCTATACCTAAGTGCGGTACCAACCTAAAAAAGTCTGTGCAAATCGCATGAAACTGGGTAATTAACGCGCGGCACTACCACAGAACTGCATGGGCATAGTCTCGTGCCGCTCTTCTGGAATAGGGGCTGTGATCGATTGGAATAATCCAAGGCCACCCGCTGGGGCATTTAATAACTGCTTGCTTTTTTCAGATCGAGGCGTTTCATAACCACTATCATCTGACGCCTTGTCCTCGGGCATTGCTGATAACCCACGCAGCATGAACGACGTATCACTGCCAACAACAGGCGAGTCACGGTTACTATCATCAAACGTCACCGTCTCAGGCGGTTTAACTCTATCTGGCGATTTTATAACATCAGGAGTATCTCGACCCACTCCCTTCGCTAACGCTCTGAAAGCAAATATCAGCGCTTGCACCACTGCACTTAATAAAGCCACTTGAAAACATAAGGGGGCATGGTCACCGGGCTCCTGCGTACTCAAGCCTCGCCACATTATAATGACTAACTCTAATAATTTTGG
>CAZZGV010000295.1:0-2159 GCA_964654255.1 uncultured Legionella sp.
TCCGCATTGTCGAACCTTATGCAGCAGCCCTGCCGGATGAATTTGAAGGCTCAGGCGCGCAGTTGACCGACATTGACAGCGCATTGCAGGACTGCGGTATACTGATCGCGCTGGTCGATCATGACGCGTTCAAAGCAATTCCGCTGGCCGAAAGGCGCGACAAGCTGGTTTACGATACGCGCGGCATCTGGCCCGACCAGCCAGTGATGGCCATCGAAACTGCGTCGTTAAGGCTGGCCAGCTAGCGCACTTGCCGCACTTTCCCGCAGCGTCTAAACGCCGGGCTCAATATATCTTGCAGGGAAGCATCCATGAAAATCGCGATGATCGGCTCGGGCTATGTTGGTCTGGTGTCAGGGGCCTGTTTTGCCGATTTCGGTCATGATGTTGTCTGTGTTGACAAGGATCAGGGCAAGATCGACCGGCTGAACGCCAATGTGATGCCGATTTATGAGCCGGGGCTGGATGCACTGGTGAAGAGCAATGTCGATGCCGGGCGCTTGAGCTTTTCGACAGAGCTGGCGAGTGCGATCAAGGGTTGCGACGCGGTGTTCATCGCGGTCGGCACGCCTTCACGCCGCGGCGATGGCCATGCCGATCTGAGCTATGTCTATGCTGCGGCAAGAGAGATTGGCGCTGCGATCGATCCTAAGACGGTGGTCGTCACCAAATCGACCGTGCCCGTCGGCACAGGCGATGAGGTGGAGCGGATCATCCGCGAGGTGCGCCCTGACCTTGAATTTGCCGTTGTCTCCAACCCCGAATTCTTGCGCGAAGGTGCGGCAATCGGCGATTTCAAACGGCCTGACCGGATCGTTGTCGGCACCGATGTCGAATGGGCGCGCGATGTGATGCGCGGCGTTTACCGCCCGCTTTTCTTGAACGAATCGCCGATCCTGTTCACCAGCCGGGCCTCATCCGAACTGATCAAATATGCCGCCAATGCCTTTTTGGCGACGAAGATCACCTTCATCAATGAAATGGCTGATCTGTGCGAGAAACTGGGCGCTGATGTGCAGGATGTCTCGCGCGGGATCGGGCTGGATGGCCGCATTGGCGCAAAGTTCCTGCATGCAGGGCCTGGCTATGGCGGCAGTTGCTTCCCCAAGGATACGCTCGCGCTTTTGAAGACCGCGCAGGACAATGACACGCCGGTGCGGATTGTAGAGGCGGTGGTGCAGGCAAATGATTTGAGGAAGCGCGCGATGGGCCGCAAGATCGTCAATGCGCTGGGCGGTGATGCGCGCGGCAAGAAAGTCGCGCTGCTGGGCCTCACCTTCAAGCCCAATACCGATGATATGCGCGATGCGCCGTCGATCGCGATTGTACAGACATTGCTCGATGCCGGTGCCAAGATCAGCGCGCATGATCCCGAAGGCATGGAGGAAGCCGCCAAGATCATGCCCGAGGTCAGCATGACTGAAAGTGCCTATGCTGCAGCACAAGGTGCCGATGCGATTGCCATTGTCACCGAATGGGATGCCTATCGCGCGCTTGACCTTGCCAAGCTCAAGGCCGCAATGACGGGCGATGTTCTCGTCGACCTACGCAACATCTACCGCCCCGAAGAAGGCGCCAAGGCAGGGTTCGATTATTATAGCGTGGGGCGGAAAAATCTGATTTTAAAATCATGACAAGCATTTGGTAATAGCTTCGAATTTCTCATTTCGTGGAGCAAACTTGAAAAGTAATTCTATACCTGCTTCCGTTTTAAACTGCTTTTTTGGTTCGAACGATCACCAATCTAAGGAATGCAAAGTGATGCTGCCGGCACTCTGTTTTAGCTTTCGATGGATCGAATAATGAAAATAAATTGTGATAGAATACTAGTAGGTGGACAGAAGGCAGATCGCGACACGATCCTACTGCGGCCTGCAATATTAATCGACCGAGACGGTACCTTGATACGCGACGATGGATTTACCCACCAGCCAGAAGATCTTGAATGGATGCCCGGTGCTTTAGAGGCGATAAATTATGCCAATCACTGTGGATGGCCAGTTATCGTTGTAACCAATCAATCTGGCATCGCTCGCGGCCTTTATGATGAAGCAACCATGCACCGCTTTCATTCCGTCATGCAGAATGCACTCGCAATCGAAGGAAGCCGGATCGACGCATTCTATTATTGTCCTTATCATCCGGCAGGTATCATTCCC
>CAZZGV010000296.1:0-2147 GCA_964654255.1 uncultured Legionella sp.
AAGTGACATGTTTGGGTTTCTGGTGGTAGAGGATTTTGTTTTTGGTGAAAATACAGCGTTGGTTGTTGACCCCTCTGAAGAGCGATTAAAACTTGAATTTAACGGTGTTAAGCGTACTTTTATTCCAATGCACTCAGTGTTTCGTATTGATGAGGTTAACAAAAGAGGCGTTGCTAAAGTAAGAGACAGATCGCCAGACACCAATAAGATAACAATGTTTCCTGTGCAGGGGAAACCAAAATAATGAGCGCTCCAATAAAACTAGGAAACCAAATGTCAATTCCAGAAAAAATTAAAGCCGTTTATGAACGGGCAACTTGCTTGTATACGCCTACACAAATTGAAGCAGCACTTGATAAAATGGCAAACGAAATTCATCAGCAACTTCATGATAAAAATCCTATCATTTTATGCGTTATGATAGGTGGCATGATACCAATGGCAAACTTACTTCTTCGTCTTGATTTTCCATTGGAAGTTGATTACGTGCATGCAACACGCTATCGTGGCGAGATAAGTGGTGGTGAGCTTCACTGGAAAGTAAGGCCTAGTGTTGAGTTAAGCGACCGCACCGTTTTGGTTGTTGATGATATTCTAGACGGAGGCGTAACACTAGCTGCTATTCTTGCAGAAATTAAGACTATGGGAGCCAAAGAGGTTTATAGTGCGGTTTTAGTCGATAAACACCATAAACGTGTTGAAAATGGATTGGAGCATGCTGACTTCGTTGGTCTTGAAATTGAAGATCATTATATCTTTGGTTATGGTATGGATTACAACGAATATTTACGTAATGCTCCAGGCATATTTGTAGTTGCGCCAGAACATGAGTAACGTCATTTAATCCCGCAGGGGATTATATCTAGCGTTTAGATCATAATCCCCATGAAGCTCATATTCGAGTTATATAAAGCAGCGATCCTTATTAACTTTGTTCATTTTTTGTGATTTATATATTATTTGTTGCCCATTATCAGAAGCAGGCAATGTTATAGTTCGAATATAATCTTCACGAGATACAAAACAAACACGTGGGTTAACTGGTTGAAGAAAAAGTGTTTTTTTTGTGCAATCAGCTCGTTTTTCAAGCCCGAATAATGTATCACTGGATTTTTTGAAGTGCATATTAAACAATATGCTTTGTTACCACTATTTTTTTGATTTCATCAGAGCTGTTTGCATCATACATCTTCAAATAATTTAATTTTACATAAAAATGCTTTTAAAAACAGTATGTTAAAACATTGTTATTATATAGGTAGTTAAAATAAATAGCGATATATTGTAGAATAGTCACTTTTTTGGCTTAAATGGAGTTAAATTATGCTCGGATTTTTTTCTTCAAGACCAATCCAAGTTGGTATCTATGGAGCAGCAACAGTGGGCATGGGAGTAATGACGGTAGCTTTGGGTTTGTTTTCAACGGGCTTAGCTTTGACTATTTTGGGTCTTCCCGCCGCGATTTCTTTTGGATTTCCACTGGCTGCTGAGTGCGCAGACTGCACATGTAAATGTGCAGATAAAGTTGTATCCTTATGATTTATATAAATATTATATTGTTTTTGTAGCAGGGAATTGGCGTAATGCTTGCGCTATCTGTTGATAAAGTTCAGGTAGCCAGCGTGGTTGGGCAAAGGGCGATGTAGCGGGCTTGGCATGACGTAAATCATTGGGTGCTATGATCATTTGGGTATGGTTTAAGCCTACGCGGTGTACGAGTAGGAACAATTGGTCTATCGGCTTATCGCCAACGGCAAGGCAACCAACGGATAGGGCTTTTCCGTGTAAAAAGATGTTTCCACCTAAATTCCGTCGTCCATCTTTAATGGCTTGCATTCGATCAAAACTATTTGGATAGTTAATCATCATTGATAGATGCATGGAGCTAAATGGATTAAGCGTGGTTAAGCGATAGACACCTTCTGGAATTTGCAGGTCATTTTCCTTTAGTTTAGGCCCTAATCGCCCACTAAACGCCGTTAGTGAATATGTATGAATATATCGCCAAGATGTATTCTCGTCTTTAGCCCACAATTGCATTTTTCTTTCTTGTTTAAATGCGAGTAAGGCAATATTTTTAGGTGGGTAGGAAACGCCTGCTGTACTTATCCATCTCTTTAGTTCCGGCTCCATTGGTAGACCATAAC
>CAZZGV010000297.1:0-2140 GCA_964654255.1 uncultured Legionella sp.
TCAAAAAACAAAATCGATGCCACTAATAATTGCGTAACTATTTTTAACTTGTGTTCCATAAAGTGATTGTGAAACAGGGATGCCTACTCCCAAATAGGTAGATACGGACTTTCCAATATTGAGTCTCATTCCGGGAACTAGCATCATGCTATTGCCTCCCGTATTTTCATCATTAATACCGCTTATTCTGTCTTTACGCATGTATTCACCATTAAATTCTAGTATTGCTTCTAAATTACAATCAATACCTTTTATGCGTTTGCTTTTGATTATGGGGTAAACGCCTGCTAGATAATAATCCCAATAACTGCCTAAAATGGTGTTTTGGCTACCTGTTGTCGTGTTGGTATAGAGCAAATTACTACTTAAGGCTAGCTCCCCATATTGTTTACTGATTATAATACCGCCAAAAGGTGATATTGCACCGGTTCCAGGTTGGTCGGCTACGATAAATAGTTCCCCTGTGGTTGTTTTAGAGTTTGTTTTTCCTGTTGGGGTGTTAGCCCCCATGATGGCAGCTATTTCAATCTCAGACTTATTATTTTCTTTGTCGACCATTCGCCAAAGTGCAAAGACAATCGAATCAGAGAGCCCTGATGTATTGCCGAGGTTTGTCACAACAGATTCAGAGGTTTGCTCATCTATTTGTGAGCCTTTGAAGTTATATTCAGATTGTATAGGAACACTTAATCCTATTGTTAAGTGGTCTGTAAATCCGTAGCCCATCAGTATGTAGTTAATCAATAAACCAGTTTGGCTTTCAAAATTAGGTGACGAAGATAAGATCGTATCAGACAAAGGAGTGGTTCGGTAATACTCAGTTCGCTGACTCAATGACCATTGGTTTTTCAGTAGTGTATCTGTATTTAGGGTTGTAATAGGTGCAGTGAGCTCTTCGTTGGCGCTAACGATATTATGCGGGACTGCAAAAACAATGTTGATGTAAAAGCAGCTTATTATTCCAAAATATACTAATTTTCTCATGTCTTAATCGTTAAACCCTGATGTGATGGGGTGTCGCCAATCTCGTCCAAATGCGCGGGAGCTAATTTTAACGCCAGGTGGGGCTTGATAACGCTTATATTCATTGCGTTTAATCAATTTGATTGCAAGTAAAACATCCTCTGCTTTGTAACCTTTAGCGATAATTTTTTCTGTCCCTAGGTTCTCTTCCATATAAGCTGTAATAATAGCGTCAAGAATCGCATAATCTGGCAAGCTATCTTGATCGGTTTGATTACCAGCAAGCTCCGCAGAAGGGGGGCGTTTAAGAACTCGCTCAGGAATCACCGTTGATAATGTATTGCGATAGTGAGCCAACGCATACACGGTTGTTTTTAAAACATCTTTTAATACTGAAAATCCGCCAGCCATGTCACCATAAAGTGTGCAGTAGCCAACAGCAGTTTCACTTTTATTGCTGGTACTAAGCAGCATATTGCCAGTTTTATTTGATAATGCCATTAACAAAATACCACGAATTCTTGCCTGCAAATTTTCCTCTGTTGTATCTGGTGATAAGCTTTGAAAACAAGGTTCAAGCGTAGTGAGTAATGTTTCGAAAGCGGGTTCAATAGGTAACGTTGTATAATTCACTTGCATTGTATCTGCTTGTTGTTTTGCATCATCTACACTCATATCTGCTGTATAGCGGGATGGCATTAAAACAGCATGAACGCGAGAGGCTCCTAATGCATCAACAGCCAGTGCTAAAACCAGTGCAGAATCGATTCCCCCTGATAAACCAAGAAGAACACCGGGAAATTTATTTTTATTTACATAGTCTTTTAGGCCACATAATAATGCTTGGTAAATTAAAGCGTCTCTGGATAATAACGGAGCGATATTTGCTTGTATGGTGCTTTTCTTAATTTGCACGGTTTGCAAGTCTTCAATAAAAGCGGGTGAACGTGCGCAAACCTTACCTGTTTTATCAAGTACGAATGATTGACCATCAAAAACCAGCTCATCTTGCCCTCCGATTTGGTTAACATAGACTATAGCTAGACCCCGTTGCGCCCAAGCACGCAAGACAAATTCGCGTACAACGTATTTATTTTCTTCAAATGGTGAGGCATTGATACATACTAATATGTCTGCACCGTCATTAATAATTTGGTCTACAGGTCCGTATCACCAT
>CAZZGV010000298.1:0-2138 GCA_964654255.1 uncultured Legionella sp.
CCATACCTGTTCCAACCAATGGCTTTTCAGCTCTTAGCGTTGGAACTGCTTGGCGTTGCATGTTCGAACCCATCAATGCACGGTTGGCATCATCATGTTCCAAGAAAGGAATAAGAGACGCTGCAACAGATACGATCTGCTTTGGTGACACGTCCATATAATTGATTTTATCAGGTGTCGTTAACGAAAACTCGTTTTGATGGCGGCAAGGAACCAAATCAGCAGTGATATTCCCTTTGCTGTCAACAGCTACATTTGATTGTGCAATATATTGGTCAACTTCTTCGATAGCCGACAAATATTCAATATCATCTGTAACTCTGCCATCGATTACTTTTCGACAAGGTGTTTCAATAAAGCCATAATCATTTGTTCTAGCATAAACAGACAACGAGTTAATCAAACCAATATTAGGACCTTCAGGTGTTTCAATCGGACATACACGGCCATAATGGGTGGTATGAACATCTCGAACTTCAAAACCTGCGCGTTCACGCGTTAAACCGCCTGGCCCTAATGCTGAAACACGACGCTTATGAGTAACACCAGACAGTGGATTAACTTGATCCATAAATTGTGAAAGCTGGCTCGAACCGAAAAATTCTTTTACTGCTGCTGAGACAGGCTTAGCATTGATCAAATCTTGTGGCATCAAATTTTCAGATTCAGCTAAACTTAATCGTTCCTTAACGGCACGTTCAACTCTAACCAAGCCAACACGGAATTGATTTTCAGCCATCTCACCAACACTTCGAACACGACGATTTCCTAAATGATCGATATCATCGACCATACCAATGCCGTTACGTATATCGATTAACGTTTTAATAACAGCAAGGATGTCTTCTTTAGTTAATGTGCCCGGACCAACATCTTCTTTACGACCAACGCGTCGATTAAATTTCATACGACCTACAGCTGATAAATCATAACGATCTTCAGCGAAAAACAAATTTTTAAACAGCGCTTCTGCTGCTTCTTTTGTAGGCGGTTCACCAGGTCGCATCATACGATAAATTTCAACCAAGGCTTCAAGTTGACTTGAGGTAGGATCGGCTTTCAGCGTATCTGATATGTATGAACCATGATCTAAATCATTAGTATAAATCATATCAAAATCTAGGATGCCATGATTGAGCATTGCGTCCAACATATCGCCGGTGATTTCATCGTTAGCTAATGCCAATGACTCACCTGTAGAGGTGTCGATTAAATTTTTTGCTAACATCTTACCAATGAGATAATCACGAGGAACAACAAGTTCCTTCATGTTACTTTTTTCCATTAATTTGATATGGCGTGTTGTAATACGACGACCCTGCTGAACTATCATTTCGCCTGTATCAGGAGCAACGATATCAAACGATGCGATTTCACCACGCAAACGCGCAGGAATAAGTTCGATGTGGAATTCACCATTCTTTAGATGACAAGACGTTGACTCAAAAAATTCAGCCAGTATAGATTCCGTATCATACCCCAAAGAGCGCAGCAAAATAGTAACAGGTAGTTTACGACGTCTATCAATACGCGCAAATACACAATCTTTGGGATCAAATTCAAAATCTAACCATGAACCACGATAAGGAATTATTCGAGCAGAATATAATAATTTCCCAGATGAGTGTGTTTTACCGCGATCATGTTCGAAAATAACGCCAGGTGAACGATGTAATTGTGAAACAACAACACGTTCCGTACCATTCACAACAAATGTTCCAACATCTGTCATTAATGGTATTTCGCCCATAAATACATCTTGCTCTCGGATGTCTTTTATTGGCTTAGGCTCTCCAGATGCTTCTTTATCAAGAACAACAAGGCGAATTTTAACACGTAATGGAGCTGAATAAGTTAAGCCTCGTAATTTACATTCACGAACATCAAATGCCGGTTCACCTAATGTGTAACTTACGTATTCTAGTCTAGCGCTGCCAGAGAAACTCTGGATTGGGAAAACAGATAAAAATGCGGCATTCAACCCTGTTTTTAGCTGGGTTTCACCATCTGAGCCCATTTGTAAAAAATCTCTATATGATTTCAGCTGAATTTCAAGCAAATTGGGTATTGCCATCTTATCAGCCTGTCTACCAAAGCTCTTGCGAAATCGTTTTTTCTCAGCATGTGAATATTGAGGG
>CAZZGV010000299.1:0-2132 GCA_964654255.1 uncultured Legionella sp.
CGCACAAGTGGCGCAGAGCGCCCTGTGCGGACAAGCGGGCTTCTTTGTGCAAGCGGGCCTTGCCATACTCCACCGCCAGTTTCAACTGACGCATGGCATCGGCACCAACTCCGCCAGACTGAGCCTTGCTGAGCCCATCCTGCAGCTTTGCCGTGGCGCTGTCGATGACGGAACGGTCGGACCCCCATCGCTTCGCCAGATCGACCGTCGTGCGCTTGCCCAAGCCGGGCGCATCAGTCAACTCGACGATGGCATCGTTCACTGCCTGAATCGCATCCGCGACCTGAGCCTGCGCAGCAACCGGCTGGCCGCCGACCGCCAACGCTGCAATGCCCAGCGTTACGAACATGAGTTTTTTCATCATGATCTCCTTTGTCTTGCTTTCGCTCTCAGCCTACGGCACTCAGCGCTGATGGCTGACAGCAATGAGCTGAAGTCTTCTCCTTAGAAGTTCATCCACAACGACATATAGGCCCAGTGCTGATTTTGCGTCTGGTTCAGGGTGCTGGTCAAATAGCCACCGCTGAAAATCGTGCCGTAGGCAGCCTGGAGCGCCACCTTGCCGTCTGCGAACATTCTGGTGTACGCGACATCGATTTCATCACCGATATGCGTCTTCGTGTTATTGGCATTCGAGAAGACATAGCAGCCCTGAGCCCCTCGATACCAACAATCCTTGGAGTTGGCGAGGTTCAGGTTCGTGTACCACAATTCGATATGGTCACGAGCGGAAGGACGAGCCTGCAAGTTGACGGACGGTGAGAGCATGTTCTTCCACGCTTGCACGTCCATGTAGCCCATGTGGATGTGGTTCGTCGGGAAGAAATTTTCAAAGGTATTGGCTGTCTTACAAGAACCCGGCGTCGCGCCGCAGGTATTGTTTCTGCTGTCTCCGGAAGCATAGTCGAGGTTGAACGCAATACGCGTCTTCCACGCCGTGTCATAGAACGTGTAGCCGATCCAGTTTCTGGTCGCCCAGGCGTTGATGTGCAAACATTTCTGTTCGCCCGCGCAGGCCCCAGCCTGGCCCATTTGTCCGAATTGATAGGCGATTTCGTTGCTGAAATCGAACCCGCCCTTGCGCACTTCGATCCGGTTTCCGATCATATGCCGGGTCTGGTTCGAGTGCTTAGCGGTCCCAAGTCCCTGTCCCGCGTTGTCCGCTGAACCATAACGGTTCTGGTACAAGACATAGAACGGCTCGATGACCATTCCGGGGACCATCTTGATCTGGTTGTAGAAAATGAACATGTCGGCATCGCGCTGGGCATCCTGAGCGCCGGTGCCGGCGATATTCGCTGCACCACTTCCGACTGGAGCTGCCTGACCGAGATCGCTTTCCGAATTACGAAACCAGCCGAAGTAGCTGTCCCACTTCTTGGTCTGATAGGCGAACATCACACCGTCATGTGAATAACCGGTGTTGGCCCAATCGAAGTGGCCGAACAGAGAGTGGTTGCCGAAAATCACATACTGGCGACCGACCTTCACGCTCAAGCCCTGGATATCGGCCAGATTTCTGACCAACATATAGGCTGCTCGGACACCCAAACGGCCTCCGTTGCCCGAACCACCCGCAGCCCCACCATTGTGATTCAGCGGATCGCCGGCGTTCCCCGCATTCACGGCGCTGCCGTTACCGCCCCAGGTGGCGCTGTCGATGATTTCCACATAAAAATTCACGTCCGGAGACAGGTCATAGCCGATGCCCAAACGCATCCACTGTTGCACGAACATGTCGTTGCCCTTGTTGCCGCCGCCGGGAGCGGTTCCGCGGGTTCCAAACGAGTTACATGTTCCGCCGGCCCCTTGGGCGCCGCCGAAGCAGGCATTGTTCCGCATTTCCGGGCGCACACGCAGATCGGCGCGCATCCAGAGATTCTTGATGTCGAAGTTCCGACCGATGACCGGGTCATACAGTTCGTACGCTTCTTTTTGCGGCATGTTGCGAGGAATGGCAGGAAGATTCGTGATACGTTCGCCCGGGGGAAGTTCGAATCCGGCAAAGGCCGGGACTGTCAGACACTGCAGAGCCGTCACTGCCGCAGCGCCGAAGATGGCGGCCAACCGGCCCCACCTGGTCCGTCCATGGATGCGTTTCATAGCGTTCCTCCTGTGAATTGGATGGCAAC
>CAZZGV010000300.1:0-2132 GCA_964654255.1 uncultured Legionella sp.
ACCAAGAATGTTCTCCTGCCCAACAACACAACAACAGAAGCATGATCATGAGCAAGGGACCACGCACTGCCTGGCCGCCTCGCCTACAAGCCGCGGTGCCATATCCGCGCCCGCCGCAGCAACGGGCACGAATACTCGGCCTTCGTTACGTCGGGGTTCGGTAGTCGGTCTCCTCCCCAGCTTGCTGGGGAGGTGTCCGCGTAATCGCGGGCGGAGGGGTCATGCGCTGGATAGGGGTAGGAAGCGGTGTCAGCCGCCCCCTCCCTCCGAACCGTACGTGCGATTTTCTCGCATACGGCTCTCCAGTCGGCGGTTTCCTCATCGGGAACCTCTCGCTTCACAGAAGGCCGTGTGTAGTGTGAACAGCCCTTTGTTCGCGAAGAAGGCATTTGGCCAGCGCTTGCTATCCTCGAGGCTGCGGCCGAAGGCGGGACGCTTCTCCTGCTTGCGCAGGCGGGCGCGGAGCCGCCGACGGATGAAGCCGTCTATGTCAGTGAAGGTCGTCCGATAGGCATGCTTGAAGTACTGGAACCAGCCCTGCAGCATCGGGTTGAGATCGGCGATGATCCGCTCCAGGCTGTCGCCTCGGTTGCGTCCCGTCTTGTCCCGAACCTTCTGCCGCAGGTTGGCCAGGCTCTTCTTGCGTACCCACCGTCGACCGGCCTCGAACCTGTAGCCCAGGAACTCGAAGCCCTCGCCGGGTTGGCGCCAGTCGCCGATATGCGTCTTCTCCGGGTGCAGGGTCAGGCCGTTGGCCTGCACCCACTCCCGGACCTCCGCAAGAGCGGCTTCCGCTTCTTCCCGGCTGCGGCACAGGACGACGAAGTCGTCGGCGTACCGCACCATGCGATGACCGCGGTCTCGCATCAGTTCGTCCAAGGCGTGCAGATACAGGTTCGCCAGCAACGGGCTCATCACCGCTCCTTGCGGCGTGCCCTCCGTTGGCGTCCAACTCTGCAGGCCATCGAAGATGTCCTGCTCGAGGTAGCTCCGCAGCAGCGCCAGCAGGCGCCCGTCACTGATGTGGGCCTCTACCCGTTCCATCAGCTTGCCGTGCGGGATGCTGTCGAAGTAGCCCTTCAGGTCAGCGTCGACCACAACGGCGAAGCCTTCGCCGAGCAGCCGGTCGACTTCCCGCAGCGCGTCCTTGCAGCCCCGACCCGGCCGAAAGCCATAGCTCGACGGCAGGAACTTCGTCTCAAAGATCGGTTCGATCACGAGCTTCATCGCCGTCTGCACGACCCGGTCCTTGACCGTGGGAATACCCAGCGGTCGCATCCGGCCATCGCCCTTCGGGATCTCCACCCGGCGCACCGCTTGCGGCTGGTAATCACCCCGCCGCAGCGCTTCGCTCAGCTCGGCAAGGTACTCGTCCTGCCGCGCCTCGAACCTCTCCACGCTTTCCCCGTCCACGCCGCTGGCCCCGCCGTTGGTCCGGACTTTCTCCCAGGCCACCGCCAGCGTCTTCGGCGCAAACACTTTGTCTATAAGGCTGAACCAACTTCCTCCTCTGACGCCGTTGACCAGCGCCGAGATCATGCGCTCCGTCCACACCGTGCCTTCCGCCCAGCTCAAATCCAGGGCTTCTGCGCCTTGCTTAGCTTGTCGCACTGTCGGCGCTTGCTTGACTTGGTCTGTCTTCACGCATCCACCTTCCTGCCTCCCTTCCCTAAGGTCGGTTTTTGCTACCCGACCCTCTCGCTTCCCTCGGCTGACGCCGCGGGTCGCTGCAGTACTACGAAGGCTCTGACTCCTGACCAACTCACTCACATCGGTCAGGTCTCTCCGCTTACTCCGCTTTGCCTTCGGAACATCCCACCCTCAACCACGTCATGGAGCCTGTGTCGGGCCGTCACGCTCGCCCTCGCAGCAGGCCTCGCGGCCCAGGCTTCGCCATACGCTCGCAAGCTCGCCACTCCATCCCGCCGAAACAGGTTCGTTATCCTGCAGGCTGTTCCTTCGCTTCCGGTTGCTCTCCACCCGCCCTCACGAACGATGCAGTTACCTTCAGCTTCACGTGATGTGACTTCACATGGCACAGACTCCCACTGTACTGACAAAGCGTCCTCGCGGACGCACGAGCGCGGCCCGCCCCGGGGGCGCAGGGGCGGGGTGGGGCACGAGGAAAAGCG
>CAZZGV010000301.1:0-2104 GCA_964654255.1 uncultured Legionella sp.
GACGCTCTGGGGCGAGGGCGAAGACTAGGCTGTAGTCATGGATGGCATGCCGCCCTGCGTGACGGGCAATGGTAGCGGAAATGCCGTATGCGGCCGGGTGAGGCCATGATCCAATCTCATGGCTGTCTTCAGGACGGCTCCATTCCCGCCCTGTCACTACGATACACATCAACCGGGGACGGTCCCGGTCAACGAGTCACGGATGATGTTGGATCAACATTGAATGTTCAAGGCAGGGTCGCAGAAGAGCGGTCCGACAGTCGGCGGTCGCATATAGTTACCGGACGGATCCTGGGCCCCCACGGGAGCATTCAGCGGAGGGCCCCCTTGCATGCCAGGCAGGCCGCGACCGGCACTCGAAAAAGGAGCAGGCGCTATACGGGTTCCGGTATTTGGCGCCAGTTGAGACGTGGTGGAGGGAGTTAGGACATTTGCCGGCAGCCCGCTCGTCGGCGCAGAAGAAGGCTGTATCGGTGAAATGGAAACTGGAGACTGTGCCTGGGACTGAATCGTGCCGGGTCCAGTCTGAGCTAAGGCTGCGGAGATGGACGCAAGGTGACTCAGACATCCGACAAAGAGCAGCGCCGGTAGAGCGGGCAATCCGGTCCACATACTCTCTCTTATTTCAAACCTGCAAGTCGCCTGCAGCTAGGTATTCCCCTCGTTGAAAAAACGTCAAGTTGGGGCAAGTGTCGTGTGCCATTGCTTGCGGCATTGGAGCGGAGCGCAATGCCGACATATCGGCGATCCGACGAAATAACGGCGCCAGCGCGGGCTCGGCTACGACGCGAGCCAGCTCGGTCTACGGAAATTCCCACGATTCGTCCGGCGATACGTAAATGAGTGGGGCAGCCTTGCATGGAATAATCGTTGCTCATACTGGTTCCATGCCGTGTGGGCAGAAAAGTGGCGGTGACTGTTGGTACAAGGCGGAGTACGCCTTCCGATCCCGATCGTGGCTGCAGCCATGGTGAGCGAGAGAATCCATCGAGATCATTCATGTGCTCTCCGGCCGTTGTCGATTTCACGGCCCCCGTTCGACAATCGGATAGAGTGCGATTGTCGAACCAACGGAGCTGGAGGGAAATACGGCGCGCTCATGCAGTGCAATTGCGCAGGGAGACCGGGCTGTCCACAAACTGAACAGAGCCGCTGAACGTGGATCACGAGCGCGCCACTTCGCCAAGCCTGGCTATCAAGTCTCGATTGCGAGCTCGAGAGGACCGGAGAGTCTGACCGCATTGGCGCCGATCTTCCGCGGGCACTGTTTGCGAACGTACCGTGCAGCGTCGTCATCGATATCGGCAACTACCATCCTGAGCTTCGCGATGGTCGCATCGATGCGATGGACCGGCGCATGTCCGATAGCCAGTGGGTTGCGCAGCAAATCGGGCCTCTCGTATCAAGGCCTTCAACAACATGCCTGCCGAAAGCCTTCTTGAAAAGGGCGTTCCGATGGGAACGAAAAATCGGATCCCTCTCCCGGTTGCCGGCGATACGTCGGATGCCAAGACGTCGGTGCTTCGCCTCGTCGACGATCTCGGGTTTGGTCCTGTCGACGGTGGGGAAATGGACGACTCCTGGCGGCAGCAGCCAGAACGCCGGCTTACTGCAGGAACCTTGAGGCCGCTGCGCTCGCGGAAGCTCATCGAAGCCGGATCCCGGAATACCGCGCATAAGAGGAGGCTCGTATCAGGAGTTCTATTGCAGTACAGACAGCATAAAGATGAGCGGTTTATTCAGCAGCCACAATCACAAGGAGGAGAAAGGCATGACCACCATGACCACACCCTACTTGGGCGGATGCGCATACGGCGCGATTCGCTACGAATCCACCACTGAACCGGTAATGATGATTCAGTGTCACTACCGGGATTGCCAACGAGCCAGCGGAGGTCCGTTTTCGTCGTTCACCACCGTGCCGACGGATGTCTTCAAGCTCTTGCAAGGCTCACTTCGCTTTCATGCCTCGCCCAGTGAGGCGGGAGGGATGACCCGTCGAGGCTTTTGCCCTGCATACGGCGCGCCGGTCGTGGTCAAGCCCGACGCGGTTCCTCAGGTCGTTGCCATCAGAACGGCGAGTTTGGATGATCCGAGCTGGTTC
>CAZZGV010000302.1:0-2095 GCA_964654255.1 uncultured Legionella sp.
TACGGGCCGGCCGAATGCGCCGACGATGTCGCTGTGCATCCCCTCTTGGCCGCACTGCCTGAAGATTCCGCGCGGGTTCCGATCGGGCGGGCGATCCAGCACGTGCGGCTCTACATTCTCAATCGGTTCCTTGCGCCGGTTCCGGTTGGTGTCTCGGGCGAACTCTGCATCGGCGGGGTCGGTGTCGGACGTGGATACCTGGAGGATCCGTTGCGCACCGCGCAGGCATTCGTCCCGGATCCATTCGCGAACGCGCCGGGGGCGAGGTTATACCGGACGGGCGATCTAGCCCGCTACCGGCCTGACGGCGCAATCGAATATGTGGGCCGGGTAGATCACCAGGTCCAGGTGCGGGGATTCCGGATCGAGCTGGGTGAAATCGAATCCTGCCTGGCCGATGACGACGCGGTACGCGAAGCGGTAGTCACTGTTCGCGAGGACCGGCCGGGGGAGAAGCGATTGGCGGCCTATGTCGTGCCCCAGGACGGCAAGTCGATCGACAATGAGCGGTTGCGGACCGCGCTCCAGGCACAACTCCCCGAGTATATGGTGCCGCAGATTTTCCTAGCAGTCGACGCATTGCCGCGGACACCGAACGGCAAAGTCGACCGGCGGGCCTTGCCCGCGCCCGACGTAAAAAGCGCCGGTGGACCGACCTATGTGGCGGCTCGCACCGTCACGGAAGAATTATTGTCCGGCATCTGGGCGGACATCCTCGGCCTCGAACGGGTCGGAGTGCGGGATCATTTCTTCGAGTTGGGAGGCCATTCCCTCCTGGCCACGCAAGTGGTCTCCCGCATCCGGAGTGCGTTTCAGATCGAGCTTCCGTTGCGGGCTGCCTTCGAATGTCCGACCGTCGCCGATCTGGCTGTGACTGTGGATCGCGTACGCGCGGAAGGAACCGGCAGACAGGTTCCGGCCTTGACGGCCTTGCATGGTGACGGACCGGCTCCATTGTCGTTCGCGCAACAGCGACTCTGGTTCTTGGCGCAACTCGAACCGGAGAGCTGGCTCTACAACCTCTCGTTCGGCCTGCGACTCCGCGGACCACTTGATGTGGAGGCCTTGCGCGCGAGTTTCGACGCCGTCGCGATGCGACACGACCAGTTGCGCACGCAGTTTCTCCTCGTCAAGGGTCGTCCTGTGCAAGCGCCGATGCAGCCACCATCCATGCCTTTCGAACGGCGGGCTGCCGATCCGGCACCAGGGATTTCACTCGAAGAGTACGTGCTGGACTTGGCCGGCAAGGAAGCACAGCGGCCATTCGCGTTGAAGGGCGCGCTGTTGTGGCGTGTCCTGCTCGTCCAATTGGGCGAGCAGGATCATCTCTTGCTCGTCACGCTGCACCATGCCATTGCGGACGGCTGGTCCTTGAATCTGTTCTTGTCGGACATGGTTGCGGCCTACAGCGCATTACGAGCGGGGGAGCCTGTCCCGTTGTCGGCTCCGACCGTGCGGTATGCCGACTACGCCCACTGGCAGCGAGGGTGGCTGACCGGCGACGTGCTGGAACGCGAACTGGACTACTGGAAGCGGACGCTCGCGGGGGCCCCTGCCATGTTGAGCTTGCAGTCCGACCATCCGCGGCCCACCGTCCAGACTTTCCGCGGCGCCCGACATAACGTCACGATCCCGCCGGACCTCACCGAGGCCTTGCACAGGCTCAGTCGCCGGCAGGGCGTCACCCTGTTCATGACCATGCTTGCGGCCTTTCAGGTGCTGCTGCATCGTTATGGCGGGGATGTGGATCTGTCGATCGGCACGCCCATCGCGAATCGCACCAGCCTGGAAACGGAGGAGTTGATCGGCTTCTTCGTCAATACCCTGGTGCTCAGGACCGACGTGAGCGGCAACCCGAAGTTCGTCGAGCTTCTCGACCGGGTGCGGGAAGTGGTGCTCGGCGCGCAGAGTCATCAAGATGTACCCTTCGAGCAGGTCGTCGAGGCGCTCGAGCCCGAGCGTGATCTCAGCCATGCTCCGCTTTTTCAAGTGATGTTTGCGCTGCAGACGCTGGGACGACAGGCGATGGAGATTCCGGGCCTGACGATCGAGCCGGTGGAGGTTGACCCCGGCAGCGCCAAGTTCGACCTGTCGT
>CAZZGV010000303.1:0-2070 GCA_964654255.1 uncultured Legionella sp.
ATCTCCTCAACGTCTATAATTATAAGTATAGTCTATGGGTTGCAGCATAGCGGGTGTTGATAGATGTGTCCTATTTTATTTTTCTAACGAGGAGTAGGAAAGGAAATAAAATGAATGCCGGCACAAAACCGATTAGCAACCACAAAATGGGGCTGTATTTATATATGTTAAAGAAAGGAAAGAGCTTATCCATTAAACGATAAGGACTAAAAAATAAAGGGCGCTGAGTTCGGATAACTTGAATTGATGGTTCAAGCATTTTTGCAGCACGACGTCCAGATTCAGCGGCACTCTCCATTTCAAACATATCCGTGTCTGTTTTAGTATAGGCGGTTGCAAAATACATGTTTTTTAAATGGGTTTTATTTTTGGGGCGTAAATAAAAGGTGTCTTTATTCGTACTAAATTTAGGTTCATAGGTATCTAGCTTTTCTCCATTAAAAACATACGTGTCCCAGACGTTATAATCAACTATTTGTACAGTATCTAATGCCAAGTACTGCTTAAACTCTGATTGTATTAGTTGATCCCACACTTCTTGTTTAATCTCTTCATGTGAGCATTCTACAAAAGGCTTTTTAATTAAACGACCAGGATGAATAGCGTTGCATAAGCCAATTGACCATAGGTCCACAATACCGCTGTAATGCTTCCCCCAAATTGATCCTTGCGGTTCAATGACCAATTGCCATGGACTATCAGGTATATACATTGCAGTGTTTTGATAAGGAAGATTAATTTTCTTATCAAAATAAAGTTGGATGCTCATCATAAGCTGGTGGGCATGGTTTGCTAACGTTTGAATGTGAGGAATGTTTAATGATTCAAATCGTGCAACGCTTTCCACGGGTAGTGAGCAGAAAAATGCATCACCAGATTCTTTGGTATTATCGGCCAAAAGAATATGTTGTATCTCATCATTCTCTGTATGAATAGCCGTTATTTCGGAATTTAAATGAAAAATAACCCCTTTGCTCTCAAGGTGAGTTTTCCAATGTGCAAACCAGGCATCGCTTGTTGGTCCATTCATGACACTAATGGGCCGATTTAAAAATTTAAAAGACTCCAGTGTTTTAGCAACAGAAGGCACATTCACTTTTTCAGCATCAGCGCCTAAATAGGGCCCCATAATATCTATGATATATTTTTTCATGTCATGACAAAGTGAATTATCCGGATTCACATAGTCTGCCCAAGACAAGTTATCCAGCGCATTTAATCGCTGAGTCGATATTAAAAAACAGTAAAGTAGTTTATTTAACACCTGACGCTTTTGTTTGAAGGGAACGTTTCTAAACACACGCCGTAAATCAAACAGCGTGCTTGGTCGATTATTCATATGCACGATAGTTTTTTGATCAGCTATGAGATAGTTAGAAATATCAACTAAATTATCGTGAACAGTTTTGCTTGTATCATGCTGTAAAGGGATTTGTTTCAGGATTTCTCGTAAATTAGTATAATTAGGGCCATAAATACGCCAGCAATACTCTGTTGGCAATATTGCGTTGTTATGCTTCTTTTGCCCACTTCGGGCCATGCCACCAATGTTGTTGTGCCGCTCATAAATGTGAATTTCATATTTGGAGGCTTGAGATGATGTAACTAGCTCATGCGCGACAGTTAATCCACCAATTCCGCCGCCCATAATAATAATTTTTGGCATAATCCATTAACTTGTCAAAAAATGCTCACCAATAGTAAAGCAAAGTTTGAGGACGTTGTAAAATAATAGATAAATAGTTGGTTAAACGTGTTACTGCAAAATGCTTTCTTGGTATTCGTTATCATGTCTTATTGACAAATTTAGTTACCTCGAGCGCGAATCTACTGCAAATCTAGATAATATACTGTATAATACCCGACTATTTTTAACCATATAATTTATTAAGAGCGCTATGAACGATTTAAACCTTTATAGAAACATTGGTATCTTTGCCCACGTAGATGCCGGAAAAACCACCACTACCGAGCGTATTCTTAAGCTTACCGGTAAAATTCATAAAATGGGTGAAGTTCACGAAGGTGAATCAACAACCGATTTTATGGAGCAGGAAGCTGAGCGTGGTA
>CAZZGV010000304.1:0-2067 GCA_964654255.1 uncultured Legionella sp.
GATGTAAAAGTAAAAGTATTAAGTTTCGATAGCGAGAGAAATCGTGTTTCTCTAGGTATGAAACAATTAGGAAATGATCCTTGGGTTGATTTGGTTGAACGCTATCCCTTAACCAAGAGATTGCAAGGTAAAGTAACCAACATTACTGATTATGGTTGCTTCGTTGAAATTGAAGAAGGTGTTGAAGGCTTGGTACACATGTCGGAAATGGATTGGACCAACAAGAACGTACACCCAAGTTAAGTTGTATCAATGGGGGATGTTGTTGGTGTTATGGTACTTGAGATTGATGAAGATCGTCGTCGCATATCTTTAGGTATGAAGCAATGTGTTGGCAATCCATGGCAGAATTTCTCACAAGGCCACAGTAAAGGTCAAAAAGTTAGTGGTAAAATTAGATCCATCACTGACTTTGGTATCTTTATTGGCTTAGACGGTGAAATTGATGGTTTGGTGCATTTATCAGATATTTCTTGGACTGTACCTGGTGAAGAAGCCGTTAAACAATTTAAGAAAGGTCAAGAGTTAGAAGCTGTTATTCTGGCAATCGATGCAGAGCGTGAGCGTATTTCTTTGGGCTTGAAGCAATTAGAAGGTGATAATTTTACAAGTTATGTTGACGAGCATACTAAAGGTGCTGTTGTAACGGGTAAAGTAACTTCTGTTGATGCGAAGACAGTTACAGTTGAATTGGCTGAAGATGTTTTTGCAACAATTCGTGCGAATGATTTGTCTGATGAGAAAGTTGACGATGCAACCACTGTTGTTAAAGAAGGTGATGACATCGAAGCAAAAATTCTCAATGTTGATAGAAAAAATCGTACAATTTCTCTTTCTGTTAAAGCAAAAGCTGCGCAAGATCAAGCTGATGCAATCAAAAAATACTCACGTAGTGGCGAAGCAACAGCTACGTTGGGTGATTTGCTGAAAGAAAAAATGGCTAATAAGGATAGTGAATAACACGTTCTTTAAATATAAAAAAAGCGTAGTCATCTACGCTTTTTTTATATTTAAAACATTTTAAACGAGAAGGAATTTTCCAATGCGGATCATAATAACCCTTTTTTATCTTTCACTTATTTTAGTTGGTGTTTCTTTTGCCGCCTTAAATGCTTCATCTGTGCAGGTTAATTTTTATTTTACGATTCTAAAAATGCCAATTTCTGTGCTGATGACAATTATGTTAGGTGTAGGCATGATTGTTGGATTTTTTTTATTTATGTGTCGATATTGGCGCTTGAAAAATCAAAATCGTAAAATTAAAAATCAATTACGACTAACAGAAAAAGAAATAAAAAATTTAAGAGCTATACCATTAAAAGATCAGCATTAATAATACGAACCTATTAGCATTTGTATGGGAGATCTTGGATGATTCATTTGTGGCCAATGTTATTGCCTGCTGCAGCCTGGTCTGGTTGGTGGGTTGCTAGCCGTAATTATTCAATTAAAGAGAAACGAACTACCCATCATTTTTCACGAGAATATGTTGTAGGACTTAACTATTTATTAAATGAACAACCTGATAAAGCTGTTGATGTATTCATTAAATTATTGGAAGTAGATAGTGATACCGTTGAAACACACCTAGCGTTGGGTAGCTTGTTTCGTCGCCGTGGTGAAGTTGATAGGGCGATAAGAGTTCATCAAAATTTAATTGCAAGGCCCCAGCTAACGTTATTGCAACGTAAAGAAGCATTAATGGCTTTGGGTCAGGATTATATGAGCGCGGGGGTTTTTGACCGGGCTGAGCGCATATTTACAGAGGTCGTTGAGCTAGGTGGTACACGTGAAGTGAGTAGCTTGCGTGGATTGTTAGCTATCTATCAACAAGAAAAAGCCTGGGAAAAGGCGCTGGATGTAATTAAGCAACTAGAAGCCTCAACAGGGACAAGTTTGCATGCTCAAGCAGCCCATTACCATTGTGAAATAGCAATGCATGCGTTAAAAAGCAATGCTTATGATAAAGCCTATACTGCCATCAAACAGGCTTTGGCTGTTGATAAAAAATCGGTTCGTGCTAGTTTAATGCTGGCCGATCTTGAAATAAAAAATGGTCGCTACAAA